>JAUSPO010000180.1 GCA_030656575.1 Bacillota bacterium | reverse complement strand
ATGGAAGTCTGGGCGCTGGAGGCTTATGGGGCTTCCTACACTTTACAGGAGATTCTCACTGTAAAATCAGATGATGTGATCGGTCGTGTTAAGACGTACGAAGCCATTGTTAAAGGAGATAATATTCCAGAACCAGGTGTCCCCGAATCATTTAAAGTACTGGTTAAGGAACTTCAAAGTTTGGGTTTAAATGTAAAAGTGTTAAGTGAAGAAGCCGGAGAGGTTCCCATCCGGGAAGATGAGGAAGAACACAACTATCTTCTCGATGTAAATATTGAAGGTCCTGAAGACGAAGGAAAATCATCCCGATTAAGTTTGGAGGATGGTGAAGAACTGGAGAAGATGGGAGAAGAGAGCTTTGACCTTTTTGGCGAAGAAGAGTATGACAAAAAGGACGATGATAGTGAAGATGAAGATGATGTAGATGTAGAAGATGGTGAAGAGGCAGAAGATGATGATCTGCCGGGAGATACTGACGAAGGAAAAAAAATAAAACGTTCCAAGGTAAGAAGCCGTATAAGCAGCGAAGATGAAGAAGATTTGTTTTAGACACCAACAAACATTTCGGAAGGGGGAAATAGCCCTTGTTGGATGTCAATAATTTTGACGCCTTACAAATTAGTCTTGCATCACCTGAACAGATCAGAGCCTGGTCCCGCGGAGAGGTTAAAAAGCCGGAAACGATAAATTATCGTACGCTCAAACCTGAGAGGGAGGGTCTTTTCTGTGAGAAGATTTTCGGTCCCCAGAAAGATTGGGAATGCCACTGCGGGAAGTATAAACGAGTTCGCTATAAAGGAATTGTTTGTGATCGCTGTGGTGTGGAAGTTACGAGGGCAAAGGTTCGTCGCGAAAGAATGGGTCATATTGAGCTGGCAGCTCCTGTTTCCCATATTTGGTATTTTAAAGGCATACCCAGCCGTATGGGGCTGCTGTTAGACATGTCCCCCCGCGCTCTCGAAAAGATCCTTTACTTTGCCGCGTATGTGGTCATCGATCCCGGTGAGACTTATTTAAGTAAAAAACAGCTTCTCTCTGAGGCTGAATTTAGGGAATACCGGGAAAAATATGAGGCCCTATTTAACGCTGGGAAAGGTTTTAAGGCGGAGATGGGTGCTGAGGCTGTCAAAAAGCTTTTGGAAGAAATAGATCTGGAGTCCATGGTCAGAGACCTCCGCACAGAGATAAAAGTAAGCAGTGGACAGAAAAAGATCCGCGCCACAAGACGGTTGGATGTGGCTGAGTCATTCCGTAAATCAGGCAACTCTCCTGCCTGGATGATTATGGAAGTTACCCCTGTTATTCCACCTGATCTTCGGCCAATGGTCCAGTTAGATGGTGGGCGTTTTGCTACCTCTGATTTGAATGACCTTTACCGGAGAGTGATTAACAGGAATAATCGTCTCAAAAGGCTGCTTGACCTGGGTGCTCCGGATATTATTGTACGCAACGAAAAACGTATGCTGCAGGAAGCGGTTGATGCACTCATTGACAATGGGAGAAGAGGGCGGCCTGTAACGGGCCCCGGGAACAGACCTCTTAAATCTTTAAGTGATATGCTTAAAGGAAAGCAGGGTCGTTTTCGCCAGAACCTATTGGGTAAAAGGGTTGATTATTCCGGTCGTTCCGTAATTGTGGTTGGACCGGAGCTTAAGCTTTACCAGTGCGGTCTTCCCAAAGAAATGGCCCTTGAACTTTTTAAGCCCTTTGTGATGAGAAAACTGGTGAAAGACGGTTTTGCCCATAACATTAAAAGCGCGAAAAGAATGGCTGAAAAAGTCCGCCCCGAAGTCTGGGACGTTCTGGAAGAAGTGATTAAGGATCATCCGGTTCTTTTAAACAGAGCACCAACTCTCCACCGCCTGGGAATTCAGGCTTTTGAGCCTGTACTTGTGGAGGGAAGGGCTATTCAGATTCATCCTCTTGTTTGCAGCGCTTATAATGCTGACTTTGATGGTGACCAGATGGCTGTCCACGTTCCCCTGTCAGCGGAAGCGCAGGCTGAATCACGTATATTGATGCTTTCTGCAAGAAACCTGTTAAATCCCAAGGATGGGCGCCCTGTCGTGACACCGACACAGGATATGGTTATAGGGATTTATTACCTGACCGTGGAAAAGGAAGGTGCTCTGGGGGAAGGGAAATTCTTTGCAGATCAACATGAAGCAGTCATGGCTTATGATCATGGTGTTGTTGAACTGCAGGCCCGTATTATTGTGGATGTAACAAAATATCAAAAATCCAATTTTCAGCTGTCAGGTGACAATGGTGAAAGGAAATTTTTGATTACAACTGCTGGCAAGCTCATTTTCAATAGTATCTTTCCCGAAGATTTTCCCTTTATTAATAATGCCGATATGGACGTTCCGCTGCAGGATGGATATTTATTCCTGGTTAAAAAACAGAACCTCAGCATTATCCATGAATATTTGGGTCAGCTGCAGCCTAACAATCCCATTAAAAAGAATCTTATGACCCAGGTGATCTCCCTTTGTTACCGTAAATATGGAAGCACAAAGACTACAGAAATGTTGGACGACATTAAGAAGTTGGGCTTTGCCTTTGCCACAAAAGCCGGGCTGACAATAGGCATAGATGATATCGTCGTTCCTGAGGCCAAGAAGGATACCATTCTCAACGCTGAAAAGCAGGTTGAAGAAATTGAAAAACAATTTCGCCGTGGTTTTATCACTGACGAGGAGCGATATGGTCGGGTTATTGATATCTGGCACAGAGCTAAGGATATTATCTCAAAGGCTGTTATGCTGGGATTTGACAGGTTTAACCCTATTTACATGATGTCCCAATCGGGTGCCCGTGGTAATGAATCACAGATTACACAGTTGGCTGGTATGCGTGGGCTTATGGCTGATCCTACCGGTAGAATTATTGACCTGCCTATTAAGGCTAATTTCAGGGAAGGTCTTACTGTGCTTGAATATTTTATTTCTACGCACGGTGCACGTAAGGGACTGGCGGATACAGCTCTGAAAACTGCCGATTCAGGTTACCTGACCAGGCGCCTGGTTGATGTAGTCCAGGATGTTATTGTCAGGGAAAATGACTGTGGAACGATGCAGGGAGTTATTGTAAAGGAACTTAAGGACGGAGACGATGTTATTGAGGATCTCATGGAACGCATTATTGGGCGTTACGCCATGGAGGATATCAAAGATCCTCTGACCGGAGAGATTCTCGTTCAGGCTGATGAACTTATTGATGATGATGATGCTGTTAAAATTATTAATACCGGCATGACGGAAGTCAATATCCGCTCCGTTATAACCTGCAAATCCCGCTATGGAGTATGTATTAAATGTTATGGCCGAAACCTGGCCTCGGGGCAGTTGGTAGATGTAGGGGAATCAGTTGGAATCATTGCTGCCCAATCAATTGGAGAACCAGGCACACAGTTAACGATGCGCACCTTCCACACCGGGGGTGTGGCTGGTGACGATATTACCCAGGGTTTACCGAGAGTGGAAGAGCTTTTTGAAGCACGTAAACCCAAGGGGCAGTCACTTATCAGTGAAATTTCCGGCAGGGTCGAACTCAGGGAGGCCCGAAGCAAACGGGAGATCAGAATTTACTCTCCCCATGGGGAAGTTAAAACCTATGCTGTTCCCTACGGAGCCCGCTTAAAGGTGAAAGAAGACGAAGTAATTGATGCTGGTGAAGAACTGACCGAGGGATCTATTAATCCCCATGACTATTTAAAAGTAAAAGGGATTAGGGGTGTCCAACTTTACCTTATCCAGGAAGTTCAGAGGGTTTATCGACTTCAGGGTGTGGATATCAATGATAAACATATCGAAGTGATTATCAGGCAGATGCTGAAGAAGGTCAAAATTGAAGATTCCGGAGATACAGATCTGCTGCCCGGAAGTCTGGAGGATAACTTTAAAGTGGAGGAAGTCAATCGTCAGGCTGCAAAAAGCGGTGGCAAGCCGGCTGTGGCACGCCCAGTTCTGCTGGGGATAACCAAAGCATCTCTGGCTACTGATTCTTTCTTATCTGCGGCCTCCTTCCAGGAAACCACCAGGGTTTTAACGGATGCTTCGATTAAAGGAAAGATTGATCCTCTCATAGGATTGAAAGAAAACGTTATTATTGGCAAACTAATTCCTGCCGGTACAGGGATGGCACGTTACAGGAATATTAAGGTCTTTGAAAAAGGTCAGGAGTTTGGGAAACAGTCTTTTGAAACAGAAACTGTTGAAGAGCATAATGAAATCCAGGGAATAATGAATGAGCAGCCGGATATGAACATAGAGGCAGATCCTGCAGATGAGGTCAAAAAAGATCTTACTCCTATCGCAAAGGATGAAAGGGAAACAGGGAACCTTGTAAAAGAAGAAGTTGATGAACAAAAATCAGCCGATTCTGAGGGGACCCCTGACAGCTTTACCGATGCTGCAGAGTCCAGTTAATAATACGTTATTCAAAAATCCAGTAGCCAGAATTCAGAATGACCTACAATTTTGGTTCTCTTATTCTGACTACTGAATTCTGACTTCTGACTCCTAAGCAGTTAGTTCAAAATTTCGTTTGACAATTGTTTTTGACGGTGCTAAAATAGCTAAGTGTGCTTCTAGAAGACAGTACCTTCGATGAATGTAAACAGGAGGGGGATGTCGGTGCAAATGGCGCTGGAAGAAATTAAAAAAGCCAGGGTTTTTGTTGTGGGATTCAGGCAGACTATGAAGGCGCTGGAAAGTAATTCAGCACAGGTTGTCTATGTTGCCGGGGATGCCGAGGAGAGGGTTACTTCTCTCGTCCTGAAGTTGTGTGTAGAAAAAGGTGTCCAGGTTTATAATGTGGATACGATGTCCGAATTGGGCAGAGCATGTAATATTAAAGTAGGGGCAGCTGTGGCTGCTATTATTGAGAAGTAATGTTCTAGAAAGAAAGGAGGTGTTCTGGTGCCCACGCTAAATCAATTGGTAAGAAAAAACAGAACGAAAATAGTTAAAAAATCTACTGCCCCGGCGTTGGAGGGTTCACCTCAAAAAAGAGGGGTTTGTACCAGGGTCTCAACAACTACTCCAAAGAAACCTAATTCAGCCCTGCGGAAAATTGCCCGTGTAAGGTTAACAAACGGTACAGAAATTACGGCGTATATACCAGGAATTGGCCATAATCTACAGGAGCACTCCGTCGTTTTGGTAAGAGGTGGTCGTGTAAAGGATCTGCCAGGAGTTAGATATCACCTTATCAGGGGAGCACTTGATGCTGCAGGTGTGGATAACAGGAAGCAGGGACGTTCCAAATATGGCACAAAGAGGCCGAAAGCAAAATAGTTTTCTATACTGCTCAATGTGCTAAATAGAAATGATATTATCTTTTAAAAATTCGGTTAAATAATTTACTTGAGAGGAGGGCTGAGCTTGCCAAGAAAAGGTCCTATTTCAAAACGACAAATCTCTCCCGATCCCATGTACAATAATGTGGTTATCAGCAAGTTTATTAACAAGATTATGTATGACGGTAAAAAGGGTACTGCCCAGGCTATTTTTTATGATGCAATGAATATTATCGGTGAAAAAACTGGAAAAGATCCTGCTGAAATATTTGAGACTGCAATGCGCAATGCTTCACCGGTTTTAGAAGTTAAGCCCCGGCGTGTTGGTGGTGCGACCTACCAGGTGCCGGTGGAGGTAAATACCCACCGCAAACTTATTTTGGCTATAAGATGGCTGGTTAAGAACTGCAGGGCACGGGGAGAAAAAACCATGGCACAGAGACTTGCCGGTGAGCTGATGGATGCCGCCAATAGTACAGGTGCTACCATAAAGAAAAAAGAAGATACACACAAAATGGCTGAGAGCAACAAAGCCTTTGCCCATTACCGTTGGTAAATTGCTAAAAAATTGTTAAACACACTGGAAGGAGGTGGGTAGTGCATGGATTTGGCTCAGACAAGAAATATTGGCATGATTGCTCATATCGATGGCGGTAAAACAACTACAACTGAACGCATTCTTTTTTATACAGGTAAGGTTCATAAGCTTGGTGAAGTTCATGATGGAGCAGCAACAATGGATTGGATGATACAGGAGCAGGAAAGAGGCATCACGATAACCTCAGCCGCTACTACCTGCTTTTGGAAAGAATCCAGAATTAATATTATAGATACACCAGGGCACGTGGACTTTACTGTTGAGGTGGAACGCTCTTTAAGGGTCCTTGATGGGGCTATCGGCATATTTTGTGCTAAAGAAGGAGTGGAACCGCAGTCAGAAACGGTTTGGCGCCAGGCGGATAAGTATAGTGTTCCCCGTCTAGCTTATGTTAATAAGATGGATATCTCGGGTGCGGACTTTTTTAATGTCCTGCGCATGATGCGTGCCAAACTCAAAGCTGCTGTTATTGCCATCCAACTACCTATAGGCGGGGAAGATCATTTCACGGGTATCATAGATCTTGTTCGCTTTAAGTCTTTTATTTTTATGGATGACGTGGGGGCTCTCAGTGAAGAGAGGGAAATACCCGAAGACATGCTGGAACTGGCTGAACTTTACAGGGAGAGAATGTTGGAAGCTCTGGCTGAAGTTGACGAGGCTATCATGGAAAAGTACCTGGAAAGTCGGGAAATTTCTGAAGCCGAAATTCGCAAAGCCCTGCGGAAGGCTGCAATTCATCATAACTATGTTCCCGTTCTTTGCGGGTCTTCTTATAAAAATAAAGGAGTCCAACTGCTGTTGGATGCTGTAGTCGATTATCTTCCTTCACCTTTGGAAGTTCCGCCCATAATGGGTTTTAGGCCGGATACTGATGAAGAGGTCACCCGTGTGCCGGATGAGAAGGAGCCCTTCACTGCTTTGGCCTTCAAGATAATGACTGATCCTTTTGTAGGCAAGCTGACTTTCTTTCGCATCTATTCCGGAAAAGTTTCCAGCGGTTCTTATATATATAATTCCAGTAAGAACGTAAGAGAACGAGTGGGACGACTTTTAAGAATGCATGCCAACCACAGGGAGGAGTTAGGTGAAGCTTCTGCCGGTGATATCGTGGCTGCTGTTGGACTAAAAAAATCAACTACAGGTGATACTCTCTGTATCGACAGTGATCCTATCGTTCTGGAGAACATTAAATTTCCCGAACCTGTAATCTCTGTAGCTATTGAGCCAAAGACGAAGGCTGACCAGGAAAAGATGTCTCTCTCGCTGCAGAAGCTTTCCGAGGAAGATCCAACTTTTCAGGCATATACGGATGAAGATACGGGGCAGACGATTATTCAGGGAATGGGTGAGCTTCACTTGGAGATTATTGTTGACCGTCTCCTTCGTGAGTTTAAGGTGGGGGCTAATGTTGGCCGGCCTCAGGTAGCCTATAAGGAAACCATCTTGAGTAATGCAAAATCGGAAGGGAAATTTGTCAGGCAGTCGGGTGGACGTGGACAATATGGCCATGTGGTTATGGAAGTTGAACCCATGGAGAGGGGCGGCGGCTTCGTCTTTGAGAACAAGACTGTTGGCGGAAATATTCCGAAGGAATTTATTCCGGCAGTCGAGGCGGGGGTAAAAGAAGCCCTTAGCAGTGGGGTCTTAGCTGGATATACAGTTATAGATGTTAGAGTTCGTTTATTAGACGGTTCTTTTCACCAGGTCGACTCTTCGGAGATGGCTTTTAAAATTGCCGGATCTATGGGTTTTAAAAAGTGTATGTCACTGGCCAAGCCTGTTTTGCTCGAGCCCATTATGAAAGTGGAGATCATAGTACCCGAAGAGTACATTGGAGAAGTAATGGGAGATATCAATTCACGCCGGGGTAAGATTGAAGGAATTGAACCTAAGGGAGGCAGCCAGGTTATTAAAGGCTTAGTCCCCCTGTCGGAGATATTCGGATATGCTACTGATTTGCGATCCCATACTCAGGGGCGCGGGACTTATTCTATGGAGTTTTCCCATTACAATGAACTTCCTTCTAATCTGGCGGAAAAGATTGTCAGCAGGACTTATGGTTAATTCCAGTATCAGGTTATAAGAAAAATATTTATTTAACCAAGGAGGTTAAGAAAAGTGGCTAAGAAGAAATTTGAGAGGACCAAGCCTCACGTTAATGTAGGAACGATAGGGCACGTAGATCATGGAAAGACAACGTTAACGTCAGCGATTACCTATTGCTTGGCGAGCAAGGGACTTGCACAGCGTACTGATTTCG
>JAUSPO010000178.1 GCA_030656575.1 Bacillota bacterium | reverse complement strand
AGAATATAAACGGCCACCAAAATCATTCCCAACAGATACACAAACAGCAGAGTACGACGCCACCTGTCAGAGATAAAAAGAAGCACAGGTGAAACAATCAAAGGAGCTATGACCGGTAAAAGTGCTAAGCTTATCGTAACCACTTCCCTTGTAAGCTATTAATTTTGTTATGAATAAACATATTTTTTTATGGAATTGAATAAGTATAGATCCCCTAGAAACTTATAAACAACTCCCGGACAACTGCTTTAGCCAGTTCAAGCGGCCAGTTCTGCGGCATGAGGACAAAAGCCACACAGCCAATAGCTAATATGCCTATCGGTACCAACATGCTCAATGGAGCTTCCAACTTTAACTTTCCCTGGCTGGTATTGGATTTAACCGACACTTCAGACTCTAAAACTGTGGAAGCAACCTCCGCCTCGGCTTTTGGCGCGCCAAAAAAGGCAGCGATAATGATTGGAAAGTAATACGCCGCATTAAGCAAACTGCTCACAATAAGCAGGACCACATAAAAAGGTTGTCCTATATCCAGGGCACCCAAGGCAAGCTGCCATTTACTGATAAAACCATTAAAAGGAGGAATACCTACCATGGAGAAGGCACAAATAGTAAAAGCGATCATGGTTAGGGGCATTTTTAAACCCAAGCCTCCCATATGGCTGATCCGTCTTTCTCCGGTCTGCACAATAATAGCACCGGCAATGAGGAAAAGGCATCCCTTCATAAATGCGTGGGTAAAGATATGGTACATAGCGCCGGTAAAGGCAAACTCACTTAACAAAGAAATACCCAAAACTATATAGCCAATCTGGGCAACACTGGAGTAAGCAAGCCGTCTTTTAATATCATCCTGGAGCAGGGCCATGGCTGATCCGAGGAGTATGGTAATAGTAGCAAGAACGAGGCCGATCTTATCCCACCCCACGGCACGAATAAATTCAAAG
Organism: Bacillota bacterium; assembly: GCA_030656575.1. Lineage (GTDB taxonomy): Bacteria > Bacillota > Dethiobacteria > DTU022 > UBA8154 > JAUSPO01. The sequence goes on along the minus strand of JAUSPO010000178.1, from coordinate 18,360 downwards.
CCGTAAACCTGGTAAAAGACACGGATTAAACCATAGGCACCCACCTTAATCATAACTCCTGATAGTAAGGCCGATACGGGAGAAGGTGCGGCCGGGTGAGCATCCGGCAACCAGATATGAACAGGGAAGATACCGGCTTTAACACCAAAACCAAGGAGAAAGGCAATAAAGGCGGCAAATGAAAGGGTGGAGACTTCCCTGATAAGGCCAAAGCCGTCCAGTGATACAGTTCCCGCCAGATGATAGGTAATCATTATTCCAAAAAAGATCAACAAACCGGCAGCAATAGACATGAAAAGGTACTTGACGCTGGCAAACATGGCATATGGATGCTCCTCATGGGCCACAAGGACAAACGAAGACACAGCCATAATTTCAAAGAAGAGGAAAAGGCCCACCAGATCACCTGCCAAAATAGTACCCATACAGCCGCCCAGAGCGATAAGTAGAAAGAGGTAATAGCGATCATGAGCATGTTCATGAGCCATATAACCTATGGAATACCAGGCGGCCAGAAACCATAGAAAAGAAGTTAACAGCCCCAGAAAAAAACTGAGCATATCAACTCTGAAATAAATGGATAAAGGCAGGGACAAAAATGTATAGCGGCTAAAAATAATATCGCCCTCTATTACGGTGCGATACATAGAAAGCATACCTATAAATATTACCCCTATCGACAAAATAGTAAATATTTCACCCATTCTACGGTTAAAACGAGTTAAAAAGAAGGCTACAACAGCAGCTAAAAAAGGAATTAAGATGATTACTGCAGGAAGACTGCTAGAAACTCTCCCCCCCAAGAATTCTTCCATAAAACTTTCACCTCTTAACACAAGAATTAAAGTATAAATACTGCAAAATAGAAGCCCTAATTACTCCTGGAGATGCTTTTTAACCCGACAATAAAGCAAGATTATTTAATTATGGCAATTATTTAAATTTCACAACAAATTATTAAATTCACGAACTTTGTCAATTTCTTTACAATACTGTAGCATTATAACATATGAATAGGTCTTTGAAAAGATACATGATCACCTTAACTTATTTTCTATAAAGTATTAAAAATTCCTTTATAAAACTAAAAAAAATACTGCAAAAAATACTGCAAAAAATTGGGGGAAAGATTTGAATGAATTAGGATGATGTATAGTTTAAACTCCTTCTCAGCATAATAAATAAAAATAAAAAAGGAGGCACACATATGCAGGAAAATACTTCTTTTGCAAGTCTGACGGAAAAAGAACTTCAAAAAATTAAAGAAGCGGAAAAATTCCTAAATGAGCAGCAGGACAATAAGGAAGGCAAAGAGGTAATCCTTCTGGCTTATTCATATGATAAAAAGCTAAACTAACCGACAGTTAAAGGGGAAGAACTGCTTTTTAAAAAGAGACGGGCATCACTTATTACATATAAGGATCCGGCAATAAGGACTAAATCTGGAGACCTGGCCATGGAAATGGCCAGGTTTACTGCTTCAGGTATATTTTCCTTTACGAAAACAGGCCCCGACATCATTTTCCCGGCCATTGTTTTTAAAACATTGGGATCGGCAGCGCGCGGGCTGCTGGGCATAGTAATGACGAGAGCATCGGCAAGAGGTAAAATTTGTTCTAAAATATTGTCGATAGCCTTATCGGCAAGGATACCGAGCACCAAAATGAGGCGCCGGTAAGAAAAAGTATTCTGCAGCGCATTACACAAACTCTGAAATGCTTCCGAATTGTGTGCCCCATCGATAACCACAAGGGGTGAACGATGCATAATTTCAAGGCGGCCGGGCCATTTTGTCTTTGCCAGGCCGGCGCGAACAGCTTCCTCCGGAAGAACAAAGCCCCGTTTCTCCAACAGCTCCATTGAAGCGAGGGCCAGGGCAGCGTTATTTACCTGATAATCTCCCAGAAGTGGTATTCTTAAATTTAAAAAGGAACGGAAAATCCCTCCATAATGAAAGGTCTGGCCATTTAAATCCCCAGATAGCTTTTCTATCTTAAACTCCCGGCCAAGCCGGTAAAGGGGGACATTCTTCCGGCTGCATACATCTTCAAAGACACTCAGAGCGCCGCCTGCGGCCTGGGTTACAACTGTACTGCCCTCTTTGATAATGCCCGCTTTTTCCCCTGCTATTTTTTCCACTGTATCACCCAAAACCTGGGTATGCTCAAGGCTGATGGTAGTGATGGCTGTCACTGAGGGGCTGATTACGTTGGTAGCATCAAGCCTGCCGCCGAGACCTACCTCCAACACAACAAGATCAGGTGATTCCTCGGCAAAATAAGTAAAAGCTATCGCTGTTACCACTTCAAATTCCGTAGGCTGCCCATAAGCAGGATCAGCAGCAATCTTATCTACGAGCGGCCTTATCCTGGCTGTCAGTTCCACGAGGCGTTCTTTGGGGATATCCAGACCGTTAATTGACATCCGATTAGTAAATTGCTCCAGGTATGGTGAAGTATAAAGCCCCACCCTGTAACCGGCAGCTTCCAGAACCGAAGCCGCAAAAGCAGCAGTTGAACCCTTGCCGTTTGTCCCACCGATATGTAAGAAATTCAGCTTTTTATGGGGATCTCCCAGGTCGTTCATTAATCTAACTATTCTCTCCAGTCCCTGGTTCATTCCAAACCTGGCGATACTATGAATCCAGGAGAGAGCCTCTTCGTAATTCAAACCGCTCACCTCATATCCGGTTACTATTCAGGAGTTCAAACTCTTAAGTTCGCTCATCCTTGCCAGGAGTTTTTCTCTTTTTGCGCTCATTTCAGCTTTCTTATTGTTCTCTTTTTCAATAACATCCGCTGGAGCTTTCTCCAAAAAGGTCTCATTGGAGAGCTTGGAAACCGTTTTCGCAAGATCCTTCTCAACGCCCTGCAATTCTTTTTCCAGCCGGGCTATTTCCTGAGGAAGATCTAATATTTCTTCAAGGGGAAGGTAAACTTCCACATCCTCAACCAGGGCAGTCAGTGCCTGCCGCGGTTTCTGCTCAGTGTGATCCATAAAGTAGACCTTGTCCACCCATGCCAATCTTTCCAGGAAGACCTGCTCCTCTTTTAAGAAGGATAAGATAGCCAAAGGAGCCCGTAAAATTACGGGTGATTTCTTTCCGGGAGGAAGGCCCACTTCACTGCGCAGGTTCCTGATTGCCCGTATGAGCTGCATGATCAGTTCCATCTCCTCTCTGGCCTGTTTATTCTTCATTTCCCCCACAGGTTCAGGCCAGGAAGAAATAAGCAGGGCATCTTCCCCATCTTTGCGGGGCAGGTGCTGCCATATTTCCTCGGAAATAAAGGGCATAAAAGGATGCAGCAGGCGTAGTATTCCTTCCAGCACGAAATAAAGGACAGACTTGACACTTTCCTTTGTTAGTTCTTCTTTTCCATAAAGGGAGACTTTACTCAGTTCAATATACCAATCGCAAAAATCACCCCAGATAAAATCATAAACGCCTCTTGCCGCTTCCCCAAGTTCATATTTTTCCAGAAGTTCGGTTGTATCTGAGACAACTTCATTATAACGGTCCAGGATCCAGCGATCGTGCCGGGTCAGAGAAGACGGGAGTCCGACAGGTTGGAAATCTTCCAGGTTCATAAGCACATAACGGGAAGCGTTCCAGATCTTGTTTACAAAATTGCGGCTTGCCTCCACGCTCTCATCTCTGAAGCGCTGGTCATTTCCGGGGGCCTGCCCTGTTACAAGAGTAAAACGAAGGGTGTCGGCACCGTACTTATCAATTACCTCTAAGGGGTCAACCCCATTTCCAAGCGATTTACTCATCTTTCTTCCAAGGGAGTCTCTCACCAGGCCGTGTACGCATACCTCTTCAAAAGGTATATCTTTCATAAAAGCCAGGGACATAAAAATCATCCTGGCAACCCAGAAAGAAATAATATCATAACCTGTAACCAGAACACTGGTAGGGAAAAAATGCTGCAGATCAGAAGTCTTCTCCGGCCAGCCCAGGGTGGAAAAAGGCCAGAGGGCAGAACTGAACCAAGTATCCAGGACATCGGAATCCTGGGTTAGTCTCTCCCCACCGCAAGCCGGGCAGTTTGTGGGATCTTCCCTTGACACGATCATCTCCCCGCAGGAGCAATACCAGGCCGGAATACGATGACCCCACCAGATCTGCCGTGATATGCACCAATCTCTGATATTTTCCATCCAGTTAAGATAAGTCCGGGTAAAACGCTCCGGGACAAACCTGATTTTTTCATCCTTTACTACTTCAACAGCCGGCTCCGCCAGAGGTTTCATCTTTACAAACCACTGCAATGAAACCATGGGCTCGATTTCTGTGGTACAGCGCTGACAGTGACCTACAGAGTGTGAATAATCCACAATTTTTTCTACCAGTCCAAGAGCTTCAAGGTCGAAAACTATGCGACTGCGCGCCTCATGACGGTCCATCCCCGCATACCCGCCCATTTCAGAAGTCATGGCCCCGTTATCACCAATTGCCTTAATAACATCCAAACCATGCCTCAGACCTATCTCAAAGTCGTTGGGGTCATGGGCAGGGGTAATCTTCACGGCTCCGGAACCAAAGGCAGGATCAACATATTCATCACCTATGATGGGGATTTCCCTGTTCATGAGAGGAAGGATGACTTTTTTCCCGATAAGACCCTTATAACGGGGATCTTCAGGATGCACAGCCACAGCAGTATCTCCAAGCATCGTCTCCGTCCTTGTTGTAGCCACCACGATAAACCCGTCCCAGCCTGCGCCGGGGTAGCGGATATGAGTAAGGGTAGACGGTTTCTCCTCGTGTTCCACTTCTATATCGGAAATAGCTGTATGACAGCGGGGGCACCAGTTAATCATATAATTTCCCCGGTAAATTAATCCCTTCTCAAAGAGAGTCACAAAAACTTCTCTCACAGATTTAGAACAACCCTCGTCGAGAGTAAACCTTTCCCGGGACCAGTCGCAGGAAACCCCCAGCTTGTAGAGCTGCTTCAGTATCCGGGAATGATACTCTTCTTTCCACTGCCAGGCCCTCTCTATAAATTTTTCCCTTCCCAGATCATGCCGGGAATAACCTTCCGAGGCCAAATGCTCTTCAACTTTATTCTGTGTTGCAATACCGGCATGATCAGAACCTGGAAGCCAGAGGGTATCATACCCCTGCATGCGTCTCCATCTGACAAGAACATCCTGAATCGTATTATTTAAAGCGTGCCCCATATGCAGGGAGCCTGTAACATTTGGCGGGGGAATTACGATAGTAAAGGCCCGCTTACCCTTTTCTCCCGAAGCCTTAAAAAAATCCTTATCCAGCCAAAATTGATAAATTTTGTCCTCGACCTTTTGCGGTTCATATACGGGTGGAAGGTTAATGGTCATCTTCAATCCCCCTTCAAGATATGGTCTTTTCCAAAAAACTCCTTTATTATCTTACATTTTTCGGTAACCAAAGTCAACTCATAACTGGGCAGCCGGTGAATGGAAGAGCTTCGGCGAAGATAATTGTTAACCTATTTAAAGGTTTGGGTTGACAATCAATTTCTGATAAGATATTGTGATTACTTAGGAGGGTGAAGCTAAAAATGCGACATAAAATATTAGAGCTTCTCAGGCAAAAAAGACCATCCTACATTTCTGGAGAAGAAATGGCCAATCTTTTGGCTGTAAGCCGTACATCTGTCTGGAAAAACATACAATCTCTTCAGTTAGCTGGTTACGAGATCGAAGGAAGCACGCGCCTGGGTTACCGGCTGCTTAATATCCCTGACTTTCTCTATCCTGCAGAGATTGCCGGGAATTTTCATGCAAAAAGAGTCGGCTCCAACCCGGAATTGATTCACCATTACCACCAGGTTGAGTCCACAAACACGACGTTAAAAAACCTCGCAGATAAGGACGCTCCTGAGGGAACAATAGTGGTAGCGGAAGAACAGACAGTCGGCAGGGGGAGACAGGGACGCTCCTGGTCATCTCCTTTTGGGACGGGTATCTGGCTATCAATCTTGCTAAGACCACCCCTCTCACCTCAGGAGACACCTGTTTTTACTCTTTTGGCCGCCACGGCAGCAGTAAGGAGTCTAAAAAGAATTTTACCAGACCTGCAGGTAGGGATAAAATGGCCAAATGACCTACTCATTAACAACCGAAAGGTGTGCGGAATTCTTACGGAACTTAAAGCAGAAGCGGAAATTCTTCATTACCTCGTTCTGGGAATAGGTATAAATGTTAATCTTCGGGAAAAGGATTTTCCACCCAATCTAAGAAAAATTGCCACATCTCTCTATTTGGAAAATGGTGGAAATAACGTGTCCAGACAAAAGCTGACCTCTGTCCTGCTCCATGAATTGGACAATTCCTATGCGGACTTCCTTTCATGTGGACCCCGGTCAATTTTAGCAGAGTGGAAAAAGGAGAATATTACACTGGGTAAAAATGTGGTCATAAAAAACATGCGGGGAACCTTCGAGGGAAAAGCCGTGGATCTGAATGAGGACGGTTCACTCATTGTGGAAGGAGAAAAAGGCATCAGAAAACATTTTCATGCAGGGGAAGTCACAATAGTCCCAACGAATGGAGGTTAAAAAATTGAAAACAAAAAAACTTATCTTAAGCGGTCTTTTTGCTGCTATTATGGCTTTATTGGCTCAGGTATCAATTCCTCTGCCATTTACCCCAGTTCCTGTTACGGGCCAGATATTCGGTGTCTTTTTGGTAAGTGCTATTCTTGGTGGGACTTGGGGTGCGATCTCCATCCTGACTTATATACTTATCGGGGCTGTAGGCTTTCCTGTCTTCTCCTTCGCCCAGGGCGGCCTTCATATTCTTCTGGGGCCAACAGGCGGATATATCTGGGGATTTATCCCGGGCAGCTTCCTGCTTGGGACTTTCATCGAGAAACGTGATTCCTATTTTGCAATGTTCCTTGGAATGTTCCTCTGCCTCTTCGCAGTTTATCTCCTGGGCGCGCTGCAGCTGGCATTTATCGCCGGACTGGGCCTCTTTCAGGTACTGCTTTTAGGTGTTCTTCCTTTCCTTCCCCTCGATATTCTCAAGGCGGTTGCAGCCGCCGGACTCAGCCTTTCCTTAAGGCGCCGGCTGCTCAAGGCTGGACTCCTTCCTTAGTGAAAAAAAGGGCTATTGCTCCGCAGCAACAGCCCCCCAGAACTCAACGATGAAGTTCATTGTCAATTATCCGGAGCAGTTCGTCCCGCCCCTCTTTTGTCTTCGATGAAAACAAGATTATATCTTCAGGTTCTATCCGTAACGAACTGGCAATAACCTCTCTTTGTTTTTCCCTATTTCCACGGGTAAGCTTATCAACCTTTGAGGCAACAATAATAATCTTAAAAAAGAAATGCCGGAGCCACTCTGCCATTTGTCTATCTTCTTCAGAAGGCTCGTGTCGTATATCCACAACAAGTATAACCATAATTAAATTCTTTCTGTCCGAAAGGAATTCTTCAATCAGGGAACCCCAATCTTTCAGTAGCTGTTTGGATACTTTTGCATACCCATAACCGGGCAGGTCAACAAAATAAAATGAATCATTAATAAAATAAAAATGGACAGCTCGGGTTTTCCCGGGAGTATTGCTTGTCCTCGCCAGATTTCTGCGACTTAACAGCGTATTAATAATTGAAGATTTTCCCACATTTGAACGTCCAGCCAGGACTATCTCCGGGTAAACTTGAGGTGGAAAGTCTTCTTTAGCATAAGCTAGCTTTAAGAACTCCGCTTTTTTCAGTTTCATGTTTATCTTTTTTAACCAGAGCCCTTTCCAGGACCTTATCGAGATGATCAACCGGCACAAATTCAAGACGTCTGCGTACGTTTCCGGGAATATCTGCCAGATCCTTTATATTGTCTTCAGGAATGATGATAGTCTTAATGCCTGCCCTATGAGCGGCGAGAACCTTTTCTTTCAATCCCCCTATGGGAAGGACCCGTCCTCTTAAAGTAATCTCACCGGTCATGGCAATCTGGTGATCAATGGGAACTTGTGTAAGAGCAGAGATCATAGCTGTAGCCATGGTGATTCCCGCCGATGGCCCATCTTTAGGGATAGCCCCCTCGGGGACATGAATATGAATATCAAGCTCGTTGTAAAAATTTTCATCAATCCCAAGGGATTCCGTCTTTGACCTGATAAAACTCAATGCTGCCTGTGCTGATTCCTGCATAATATCTCCCAGTTTTCCAGTAAGGATAAGCTTACCTTTTCCCTTCATAAGGGTTACTTCAATGGCCAGGAGATCCCCCCCTGACTCTGTCCAGGCTACTCCAGTGGCGACACCTATTTCATTTTTCTTTTCTGCCATACCGTAACGAAAACGGGGCGGCCCAAGGTATTTATGCAAATTGCTTCTACTTACAGTAACGTTATAAGCATTGTTCTTTACAACTTCCCTGGCTGTTTTTCTGCAAATGTTAGCTATTTCTCTTTCCAGGTTGCGCACACCCGCTTCCCTGGTATATTCCCTGACTATGTGTCGTAAAGTCCCTTCGGAAATTTTTAGAATTTTATCTGAAAGGCCGTTTTCTTCTAACTGCTTGCTGATAAGATGTCTCTGTGCTATTCTCACTTTGTCTTCTTCTGTATATCCCGGCAAATATATTGTCTCCATACGATCCAGAAGCGGCTGCGGTATGTTAAAACGATTATTGGCCGTAGTAATAAACATAACCTGAGAGAGATCGAAGGGGACTTCGATATAATGATCGCTGAAGGTATTGTTTTGCTCAGGATCCAGCACTTCAAGGAGAGCAGATGAAGGATCACCACGAAAATCAGTAGACATTTTATCTACTTCATCAAGTAAAAAGACAGGATTACGCGACTTGGCCTGCCGTATACCCTGTACAATCCTTCCCGGTAATGCTCCCACATAAGTTCGGCGGTGTCCCCGAATTTCAGCCTCATCCCTAACACCTCCGAGGGAAATGCGGACAAAATTTCTATCTATAGATCTGGCTATGGAGCGTGCCAGTGAAGTCTTTCCCACTCCAGGCGGTCCGATGAGGCAGAGGATCGGCCCTCTGATTTTATTTGTCAGAGTGCGCACAGCTAGATATTCAAGAATGCGCTCTTTAACCTTCTCGAGACCATAATGATCCTCATTCAGGATTTTTTCCACTTCCTTAAGGTCCAGCTGGTCTTTAGTTTGGACAGACCAGGGAAGTTCCGCAAGCCAGTCAAGGTAGGTCCGGATTACTACTGCTTCGGCTGCTGCCGCAGGCATCTTATCCAGACGATCTAACTCCTTTAATGCCTTTTTTTCCACTTCTTCCGGAAGGTCGGCCTCGGCAATTTTTTCACGGTACTCTTCAACTTCCGCCGACCGTTCGTCTCTTTCACCCAGCTCTTTTTGAATTGCCTTGATTTGTTCCCGTAAATAGTATTCCTTCTGTGTTTTCTCCATCTGCTTACGGACTCTTAAATTAATTTTTCTTTCAAGTTCCAGGATCTCCATTTCATAGCTTAAAATCTCCGCCAGGTACTCAAGCCTGCGTTTTGGGGTAACAGCTTCAAGGATACCCTGCTTTTGTTCAATTTTTAAGGTTAAATGAGAAGCCACAAGATCTGCAAGCCTCCCAGGTTCTTCAATTTCTGATACAGTTCTGAGAATTTCCGGGGAAACCTTTTTGCTTAATTTTATATACTGCTCAAACTGCACGAGTACGCTACGTATCAGAGCTTCCCTTTCCGTATCTTTGAATTCATCCTCTTCAATTTCCTCAACTTCAACTTTGATGAAAGGCTCAGTTTCCAGAAAAGCATTAATCCGGGCACGACTTAACCCTTCCACCAGAACGCGAATTGTCCCTCCAGGCAGCTTTAACATCTGCTTAATGTTAGCAATAGTGCCCAGCGGGTATAGATCGTCTGGCCCCGGCTCATCTATTTGCGCCTCTTTTTGGGCGACAAGCATGATCTGACTATCATTAACCATAGCTTCATTCAATGCCTTAATGGAACGTTCCCTTCCGACATCCAGATGAAGGATCATGTTTGGAAAAACTATAACACCTCGTAAAGGCAGCAGTGGTAATTGTATTATACTCAAATTTGTCTCTTCCTCCCCCTCTATATAAACAAATCAACTATTGTCCCCTTTATTTTCTATTCTTGAAGCAAATTTCCTCTTTTTGCGTTAAGAGAAATTGGGCTTGCTACAAAAACCTCATTATTTTGATTTAGTTTTGTGCTATTTTTATGCTCTGTTTTGGCAAGTGCCTTTTCCAAAATCTCGTTTAGATGAGAAACAGGAATTATTTCCATCTCACTCTCTTTATCTCTGTGATCATAAATATGCTGCCAGTTCTTTTCCGGTATAAAAATCCTCTTCACACCTGCTGCTTCAGCAGCCTCAATCTTCGTATTTACGCCCCCTACGGGACAGACAAGACCCCTGATGGAGAGTTCTCCTGTCATAGCTACAGTGTTATCAACAGGAATCTCTGTCAGAGCGGAGTAAACGGCAGTAGCAATGCCCACTCCAGCTGAAGGACCGTCTACAGGAACACATCCGGGGAAATTAAGATGGATGTCATAGTTTCGCAGATTTTCATTCAACAGACGGCTGAGTACGGTCAATACGTTCTCCACCGAACCCCGGGCCATGCCTTTTCGTTTCAGTGTACGGCCCATACCACCCATTTCTTCTTCTTCCACTATACCGGTAATGTTGAGCCGTCCATCTCCTTTTCCTACAAAAATAACTGAAGCCTCTATTTCCAAAAGTGCTCCAAGGTTCGGTCCATAGACTGCCAGCCCATTAACAAGACCCACCTGAGGCGACTCAGGAATCCTTTTTTCAGGTCTGGGCGCCAGCCTGCTGTTGTTCACAACCCACTCCATCTCTTCAGCTTCCAGTATATTTCTTCCCTCACCCTGGGCTATTCCTGCAGCAAGCTGCACCATATTAACAGCATCTCTGCCATTTGAAGCGAAAGTAGTAATCACTTTTAATGCATCCTCGGTCAGCTCAAAACTAACCCGCCTGGCAGCATTTAGAGCAATTTTTCCAATTTCCTGAGGTGAGAGGACACAGAAATATATTTCCATACAGCGGGAGCGAATAGCTGGTGGAATTTCCTCAGGCTGCCGTGTAGTTGCCCCGATGAGACGAAAATCAGCAGGCAGCCCATTCTGAAAAATCTCGTGAATATGACGGGGAACATTTCGCTCTTCGCTGTTATAATATGCGCTTTCTAAAAAAACCTTCCTGTCTTCCAATACTTTTAATAGTTTATTGATCTGAACAGGATGCAGTTCCCCGATTTCATCGATAAAAAGAATGCCGCCATGTGCTTTGGTCACAGCTCCCGGTTTGGGTTGAGGGATACCTGCCATTCCCAGAGGCCCGGCTCCCTGATAAATGGGATCGTGCACCGTCCCCATCAAAGGATCCGCAATGCCCCTCTCATCAAAACGAACTGTCGTGGCATCAACCTCAACGAACTTTGCTTCTTTAGTAAAAGGTGAAGATTCATTTTTTTTGGCTTCCTCCAACACCAGCCTTGCTGCCGCAGTTTTACCAATACCCGGCACACCATAGATCAAGACATGTTGCGGATTAGGCCCACAAAGGGCTGCCCTTAGAGCTTTAAGGCCATCCTCTTGTCCAATTATTTCAGCAAAAGTTGCGGGGCGAACTTTTTCCGATAACGGCTCAGTTAAAGAAAGAGAACGAAGGCGGTGGAGTTCATCCATTTCCTTGGATGATTCCCTGTCTATGGCCACCTTACTTCCTCTTTGGTTCTTTAATAAGTTCCAAAAATAGAGGCCGATCACTACTGCAAAAAACAGTTGGATTATACCAAACAGCCCTGCCCAACCATACAAAGCCCCCACCTCCTTCTCATTTTTCTAGCGATCTTATAATAATCTTCAAAATTATTATTTCCTGAGAAGGAAGCAAATAACCATACGGAAAAAATTGTAAAATAAATGAAAAAGGGTGGCCAGTTATGGCCACCCCATCAATGTTCCTCTTATGATGCAGAAACTTCTTTTTTATGTCTTTTCCCTGAGGTTAAAAGACGGGGTTTTTCTTCTTTTCTTACTACTCCAGGAGTAATAATGCATTTATCCACATCATCCCTGGAAGGTATTTCATACATAATGTCCAGCAAGAACCCTTCCATAATACTCCGCAATCCCCGTGCCCCGGTCTTGTGTTTTGTTGCTTCATCAGCAATAACTTCCAGGGAACCGTCTTTAAACTCCAACTGCACATTGTCCATCTCAAACATTTTCTGATACTGTTTTACCAATGAGTTAACAGGTTCCGTCAAAATCCTTACAAGGGCCTGACGGTCAAGGACATCCAGGACAGCGATTACCTGAAGGCGCCCCACACATTCAGGAATAAGTCCAAACCTGATGATATCTTCAGGGTGCACATGACGTAGAATGTCACCTATTTTTAGGTCCACTTTGGGTCTTACGTCAGCCCCAAATCCCATTCCACCGGCACCGGTACGTTTCAGAATAATTTTTTCCAATCCATCAAAGGCACCGCCACAGATAAAAAGAATATCAGTGGTATCAATTTGCATAAATTCCTGATGAGGGTGCTTACGCCCTCCCTGTGGAGGTACACTTGCTACGGTTCCCTCCAGAATCTTCAGCAAAGCCTGCTGAACACCCTCACCAGACACATCTCTGGTAATGGAGGGGTTTTCGCTTTTACGGGCGATTTTGTCAAATTCATCAATATATACAATTCCTTTTTCTGCTTTCTCCAAATCGTAATCTGCGGCCTGGATAAGCTTTAGGAGAATGTTTTCAACGTCCTCCCCCACATATCCCGCCTCTGTCAGTGAAGTGGCATCTGCAATGGCAAACGGAACATTCAACAGGCGTGCCAGAGTCTGTGCCAGGAGAGTCTTTCCCACCCCTGTGGGACCAATGAGGAGAATATTACTTTTCTGCAGTTCAACATCATCGGATTTTTGTGCTGCATTAACCCGTTTATAATGATTATAGACAGCCACAGAGAGAACTTTTTTCGCATCCTCCTGGCCGATCACATATTTATTCAGGACTTCATGAATCTCTGCGGGCTTAGGAAGATCGATCAGGTTTAATTCCAGGTCATCACCTATCTCTTCCTCTATGATCTCGTTGCATAGCTCGATGCATTCGTCACAGATATAAACACCGGGGCCAGCTACCAACTTACGAACCTGCTCCTGGTTTTTGCCGCAAAAAGAACATTTAAGCTGTCCTTTTTCATCGCTGAATTTAAACATTAAGTTATCTCACCTCTTTAATTCCCTTTTCTCCAGAATAGAATCCACTAATCCGTATTCTACCGCCATTTCTGCCGACATAAAATAGTCACGGTCCGTATCCCTGGCAATACGCTCTACCGGCTGCCCTGTGTGGGATGAAAGAATGTTATTAAGGGATTCTCTCAGGCGTAAAATCTCCTTGGCATGAATCTCAATGTCCACAGCCTGGCCATGAGTCCCACCAAGAGGCTGGTGCATCATTATCCGGGAATTGGGCAAAACGTATCTTTTTCCCTTGGCTCCGGCTGTGAGAAGAACTGACCCCAGGCTGGCCGCCAACCCTACACAGATAGTTGAAACATCCGGTTTAATATATTGCATTGTATCGTAAATTGCCAACCCCGAATAAATCTCCCCACCCGGGGTGTTTATATAAATATTTATATCCTTATCAGGATCTTCCGACTCCAGAAAAAGGAGCTGGGCCACTACCAGATTGGCAACCATATCATTCACAGGGGTGCCGATAAAGATAATCCTGTCTTTCAAAAGCCTGGAATAAATATCGTATGCCCTTTCACCACGACTGGTTTGTTCAACTACCATAGGCACCAATTGCGAAACAAAGTTCTCTCTCTCCGTTTCCATGATTCGATCCTCCTTAAACAAGTGATTGATCTGCCAAACAGGAAACAACTTACTCTGAACTATCAGTTATATCACTTTCTTCCGTTTTTTCCTTTACTGGTTCCGCTTTTTCCTCTACTACTGGTTCCGTTTTTCCAATTTCCTTTTTTTCAACCTCAATAATTTCGGCATGTTCAACGAGCAGGTCAATAACCTTGCGATAACGAATTTCGTGGGCAATGATATCAATACGTCCCTGCTTTGCAAACTGCTCTTTAATTTTTACCACATCTACATCTTCAGGTTTCTGCCCGCGTACGATTTCATTAATTTTTTGATCAATCTCTTCTTCGGAAACCTCAACGGCCTCCTTTTTAATGATCGCATCGAGCACAAGGTTTGCCTTGGCACGACTGGATGCCTCTTCTCGACGCTCATCCCTTAGTTTTTTCAGTCCGCCTTCCACCATCTGGCCATACTGTTCAAGGGAAAGACCCTGCATACGAAGATAATATTCAAATTCACCAAAGATATTATCCAGTTCTCTTTCCACCAACACCTCGGGAACCTCAACCTTGGAATTCTCAGCAACTTTTTCAATAACGTCGCTCTCCAAACTAATCTTTTCCCTGTGACGGAGGCTTTCTTTCAGTTTATTCTCCACATCGGCTTTAAAATCCTCTAAGGTAGAAAATTCTTCTGTCAATTCCTGGATAAAGGCATCATCCATTTCGGGAAGTTGAGGTCTTTTTATTTCTTTTACAGTTACAGTGAAAACTGCATCCTTACCTGCAAGTTCTGCTTTGGTATAGTTCTCGGGAAAGGTCACTTTTACCTGCCTTGTTTCATCCTTGCGTGCACCCTTCAGCTGTTCCTCAAATCCCTCAATAAAAGATCCGGATCCGATTTCCAATGAATAGTTTTCCCCCGTACCACCCTCAAAGGGCTCACCGTTTATCTCTCCCTTAAAATCAATAACAGCCAGATCCTTTTCTGCTACTTCTCCGTCATCAACAGTAACAAGCCTGGCATGCTGCTCGCGAAGGGAACTTAAATATTTATCCACATCCTCAGGAGTTATTTCCTTTTTCTCCCGATCAACGGAGATTCCCTTATATTCACACAGTTCAACTTCGGGCTTCACATCAACAGTAACCTTATAAAGAAGGGGCTTATCTTTCTCTATCTGTACTAACTCCATCTCAGGCTTGTTAATAGGCTCCAGTTCACATTCCTTCACAGCTTTGGCATAACTGGGATCAACAAGCATTTCCAATGCGTCTTCATAAAATATTTCAGGACCATAATGGTTTTCAATTATTTTTCTTGGAACCTTGCCTTTACGAAACCCCGGAACGGCCAACTTTTTAACAACTTTTTTGTAAGCCTTTTCCAGTGCTTCGTTTACCTCCGTGACAGGAACTTCAATCTCCAGACAAACTTTATTGGTGTCTATTTTCTCCCACTTATACACTTATTATGCTAACCTCCTTTTATTTAACAGGGAAACAAAGATCTGTCATTCTAGATATGTTATGAGCATAATACGCTCTTACACACTCTTTACTTACCATAGTAGAATGTTAATTACAAGACTGGCTTAAAAAAAGACGCCGTTTAAGGCGATTAATTTCAAAAAAAGTATGTTTTTCATCGTACTTAACCATTTTAACATAACTTTTTATGGCTGACAACAAATATACTGCCTCTATTATAGAGCTTTGATGCTATCTTTTTAAGGTAGGAGGCATCTTTCTTTTATGTTCACTACACCGCTGCATTGTTTTTATTTTTTCTTCAAGAGCAGGATCAACTTTCTCGCCTTTTAAGAAGCTGTCCAACTCCCGGTATGTAAAACCCATCTCATCTTCATCATTTTGATCTTCCCAGAGTCCTGCCGAGGGTTTCTTTTCTATAATGTCCCGGGGAACTTCCAGGTATCCCGCAAGTTCACGAACCTCTTCCTTCAGGAGATCCCCTATGGGTTCCAAGTCCACTCCCCCATCCCCATGTTTTGTATAATAGCCTATCTCTATCTCGCTTCTATTTCCCGTCCCAATAACACGGTAACCTTTTTCAGCCGCAAAATAATACAGCATTGTCATTCGAAGGCGCGGTTTAATATTTGACAGTGCCAGACTGCCTGCAGTATTCTCTGCGCTTATTCCCAGAGAGGCAAGGATCTGGTCATATACCCCATCCAAATTATAAATGGCATATGGCACTTCAAACTCCCGGGCAAGCAGTTCACCGTGTTCCTGGTCTATGCTTATGCTGTGGCACGGCATGATCAATCCCAGGCATTGATCACCGAACGCCTTTTTGCACAATACGGCCACAACTGCAGAATCCATACCACCGCTTAGTCCAAATACGGCTCCTTTGCCCCCCGATGAAAACACCTGCTCCTGCATCCAGGCGATTATATCCTGGCAAAACTCTGCTGAATTCAATGCTGTCAGCTCCCTCCTGTTCTTATTGTATTTATAACTCCTTTTATTAGTTCTCCCGATTAAGATGTGAGCGCCTTATTCGGAAGCACGGGGACGGTTCTCTTGCTTCCTCATGCTTCTTTTTACCTTACCTGAGCCTCAGACTTTTTCCTCCTGAAGAGAAAAAGGCGTAGAAGTCCATATCCCGCTTTTCTCAAGGGAGGTAATGAATCTCTGGTAATAAGAAGGATACCGTTTGACAATAAAATTTACTATTTCACCTATTTCATGCCTTTTGGTTTCCCCGGAAACGGGACAGGGATTTTCTATTATGGGCAGATCTTCTCTGCTGGCAAGAGAAGAAATGATATGCTGGGGCAGACAGATAAGAGGCCTTACCAGGTAAAGTTCACGCCGATCCAGATAAGTATTAGGCTTAAATGTATTAATCCTTCCCGAAAATATTGAGTTTAAGAAAAAGGTCTCAACGGTATCATCAAGATGGTGACCCAGGGCTACCCGGTTGCAGCCCAGATCTTTGGCAGCCTTGTGTAAGGATCCCCGTCTTAGTTTTGCACAAAGTGAACACGGGTTTTTTTCCTGACGTACGTCAAACACAATCCTGGATATGCGTGTCTTTACAACATGCAGAGGTATCTTCAGGTTGGAACAATAATCTTTCAATGGAGAAATGTCCATTTCCCATCCCAAATCAACAAAAACAGCATGCAGTGAAAAGGGGAAAGGAGCTTGGGATTGTACCAGTGACATTATATAAAGGAGGGCACTGCTGTCTTTTCCCCCGGATACTCCGAGGGCGACCCTATCCCCTTCCTCTATCATACCGTATTTAATAATCGTCTTCTTTACCGTATTTAAAAACCATTTATTATAATTACGCTCTACTTTTTTTGTATCCCTTTTGTCTCTAGTCCCCATAAAGCCCATCCCCTCTTTTTCCATACAATGATACCATATTATTATCCCTTGGAAAAGTGTGGATTATAATCTAACGCAGTTGCATAAATATCAGTGATTTTCACATCCACCTCATTATTATTATTCTGCAGATATTCTCCTGTAAAATCTTCAGTTTCCTCTTCAAACTCTATGTTAAGCTTAAATCCTAATTTTTGAGAAACTTTCCAAAGCTGTTCAATTGTATAATAAACTGCAAATATGTAACCACTTATAAACATGATTTCCTGTGATTATTTCGTAAATACAACCAAAACCTGTTAATTGGGAATTGCAGTCTGGCAGGAAATGGAGCAGGGAGAGAGAAGTAATACTAAGGGTATATTCACCAATATTGATTAACTGAAAGGTAGTGAAGGGGATGCGCTATTTGGAAAACATAAAAAAAGAATTTCCCCATATCCAGCCATTTAGCGGTGACCTGGATTGGCAAAATCAGGCATTTAGCTTTTTAGAGGAACAAGACTATGATGAGGCGGAAGTTTTGTTCAAAAAGATATGCCTGTCCGAGACCAACCACCATGACGGTTTTGAAGGTCTGGCGTATGTTTATTACGTAAAGGGTGAATTTGAAAAAGCGGAGTGGTTCATGCAGGAGGCCTTAAAAAGAGCAAGTAAATTCCTGGATGATGATACTATCGACCCTGAAGAAATCGAAGAGATGAAAAACAGCTTTCAAAGATTAATGGACAGGAAACCGCTTAAGACTATATATGGAACTTTTAAACCGTCCGCAGGAAGGGTGCTTTTTGCAGAAAATGAGGAGAAATGGTACGAGCAATATTACAACACATCTTTTAAACTGCGTTATCAGATGTTGATGGAAACCCTTGAACACCCTCTGCCTTTTGAGGTTCTCGACAAAACAGAGGTTGATTTTAAAGAAGAGCTTGAGGAACAGCAAAGGCTGCAAGAGCTTTACTCTAATTATGTACAGATACTGCTGGAAAAAAGGGAGATGAATGAGCTTCGCCTGTTATTGGAAAAGTTTCGCGCATCGCAGCCGGAGCTTTACCGCGAGGATTATCATTATTACGACAAGTATCTTATCCAGATAGCCCTTTTTCACGGTGAAAAGGAAAAGGTTTCAGATTATCTGAATAATTTTATTGAGTAC
>JAUSPO010000177.1 GCA_030656575.1 Bacillota bacterium | reverse complement strand
TAAACGAGCAAAAACAATTTAAGTGAAAAGGGGTTGCCGCGGATGAACCGGTAATTTTCAGAAAAACCGATAGGCAATGGCTAAAAAACGTCAATCTTAGACCTTGCAAGATTTTTAAAGAATTTCATGCGTCAGCTCTGCATGGGGGTTAGTAATGTTTACAAAGATTGTTCAATATGATAGAATTTGCTTAACCCAGCTTTGGGGTATTATTAGTATGTAAATAGGATGTTAAGATCGGGTTAAGTAATGTAATTTATTTTGTTAATCTGAAGAAGGAGGTGATTGCATTGGTCTTATCAAATGAGGTAAAAAGTAATATCATTAACGACTATAAGATTCATGAAACTGATACTGGTTCACCCGAAGTGCAGATTGCAATTTTAACAAAAAAAATTAACCAGTTGACTGATCATCTAAAATTACACAAAAAAGACTTCCATTCCAGAAGAGGATTACTGAAAATGGTAGGCAAGAGAAGAGGCTTATTAAATTATCTGAGAGACAAAGATCCAAACAGGTATCGTTTTATTATTGGAAAACTAGGTTTAAGAAAATAAATAATAAATATTAAATATTAAAAGCGGGGTTTCCCCGCTTTTCTAAAAGAAGGAGGTTCGCTATTTGCAAAATTATCAAGTTAATGTTGGCGGCAAGGTTTTAACTCTTGAAACAGGAAAAATTGCAAAACAGGCAAGCGGTTCCGTACTTGTACGTTCTGGTGATACAGCGATTCTTGTTACAGCAACTGTTTCAAAAGAACCACGTGAAGGTGTGGACTTTTTGCCTTTGACAGTAGATTTTGAAGAGAGACTTTATGCTGTGGGAAGAATACCGGGGGGGTTTATCAAACGCGAGGGCAGGCCCACGGAAAAGGGAATTCTGGCGGCCAGACTTACAGACAGGCCTCTGAGACCTTTATTTCCGTCGGCATTTCGAAATGCTATCCATATTGTATCGACAGTTTTTTCAATTGATCAGGATTGTCCTCCTGAATCATTGGCAATCATTGGCGCATCAGCTGCCCTTTCAATATCTAAAATACCCTTTGCAGGGCCCATTGCAGCTGTAGCGGTTGGCTTAATTGATGGTAAGCCTGTTGTTAACCCTACTGTTGAGCAAAGTGAAATAAGTACCCTTCACCTGTTGGTAGCTGGCACGGAAGAAGCTATTATGATGGTGGAAGCTAAAGCTAAAGAGGTTTCAGAAGAGCAAATACTTGAAGCTTTGGAAATTGGACATGAAGCTATTAAAGAAATTGTAAAGATTCAAAAAGAGATGGTTGAATCCATAGGTCAGGAAAAAATGGAAGTGACTGTATTTGAGCCTGACCCACAGATTAGCGGTGAAGTGATAAATTATTGTGAGAGTAGATTTAAAGAAGCAATAAGGGTCAAAGAAAAGCTTGAGAGGGAAAGCAACGTCGATAAGATAAAAGCAGATACGATTCAGCATTTTTTAGAAATCTACCCTGACAATAAAAAAGATATTAAAGTGACAATTGAACGCCTCATTAAAAAAATGTTACGCACCATGATTATTAAGGAAAACCTGCGTCCCGATGGAAGAACCAGGGATGAAATAAGGCCCATATCTTCCGAAGTGCAGCTTTTTAAGCGGACACATGGATCTTCACTTTTTA
Organism: Bacillota bacterium; assembly: GCA_030656575.1. GTDB lineage: Bacteria > Bacillota > Dethiobacteria > DTU022 > UBA8154 > JAUSPO01. Next base: position 37,289 of record JAUSPO010000177.1, on the reverse strand, counting down.
CCAGGGGACAGACCCAGGTTCTAAATGTATGCACTCTTGGAGCTTTGAGAGATATGCAAAGATTGGACGGTCTCGGTATTGAAGAATCAAAACGTTTTATGCATCACTATAATTTTCCTCCCTATAGTGTGGGTGAAGCAGGTTTTATGCGAGGGCCCGGCAGGCGGGAGATAGGCCATGGTGCTCTGGCGGAAAAAGCCCTTGAGCCTGTAATTCCCAAAGAGGAAGAATTCCCATATACAATAAGGCTTGTTTCCGAGGCTGTTGAATCAAACGGATCAACTTCTATGGGTAGCGTATGTGCGGGGACACTTGCCTTAATGGATGCTGGTATACCAATTAAGTCTCCAGTATCTGGAATTGCGATGGGTTTAATCAAGGAAGATAATGATTATGCTATACTTTCCGATATCCAGGGAATGGAAGATTACCTTGGAGATATGGATTTTAAAGTAGCAGGGACCCGGGCTGGAATTACGGCATTACAGATGGATATTAAAGTGGATGGCCTTTCCCGTGAAATACTTAAAGAGGCACTGGAGCGCGCAAGGGAAGGATATCTCTACATTCTTGACAAAATGACGGAAGCAATTAGTGAGCCCAGGCCAAAATTATCTGATTTTGCTCCACGGATTATCACAATACATATTGATCCTGATAAAATTCGGGATGTAATTGGGCCGGGTGGCAGGATTATAAACAAAATTATTGCCGAGACAGGGGCAAACATAGATATTGAATCTGACGGAAAAATTTTTATTGTAGCAGTAGATGCGGCCGCCGGCAATAAGGCACAGCAAATGATTGAGAACCTGACAGTTGATGTTGAGCCTGGACGTATCTATCTTGGAAAGGTTATGCGCACAGAAAAGTACGGAGCATTTGTAGAAGTACTTCCGGGAAAAGAGGGTCTGGTTCATATTTCCCATCTGGATAGATCCCGGGTAAATAAGACTGAAGATGTGGTAAATGTTGGTGACCAGGTAATGGTTAAAGTACTTGATATTGACGAAAAAGGAAGAATTAATCTCTCCAGGAGAGAAGCTTTACCTCATGACCCTGACCAACCACAGGAAAACAGTACGAATCGTAGCGTTGATCGGGACCCCAGGAATCGACCAAAGCGCTTCAGCGATAAAGAACATAAGCCTAGATAGGTTTATGTTTTTTTTTGTACAATTATTTGCGGGAATAATCTCCTAAAAATAATAATAGTAATTAATATAAATCAAAGATCGAGGTTATTGGATTATGAAAAAACCTCTTTTTTTTTAAGTTTTTGTTTTTTAATAACGGTTGTTACAGCGAACTTTCTAAGCGCACCTGGTTCTTCTTACCAGCGGCAGCCTGTTTATTTCATAGAAGATTCGCATTCCGTTGTTTTTTTCACTTTTAATGTTCTCTGGGAAAAAGAACACCTGGGAGAAATCTTGGAAATACTGGATAAATACGAAGTTATGGCAGTATTTTTCTTAGCAGGTGAATGGTTAAAAAAGTACCCCCAGGAAGCACAAAGTATTATTGAGCATGGACATGAAATCGGTAACAATACATATTCAAGATCCAGGCTTATACTGTTAGAAGAAGAAAAAATTGAGAAGGAAATAATAAAGTTTAATACATTAAGCAGGGAGTTGTTAGGTTACCATCCTTCTTTTTTCCGACCTCCTTATGGAGAATACAACGCCAGAATAGTACGTATAGCCGGTAAAGAAGACTGCATTACCGTTTTATGGAGTATTAACTCACTTATGCTTTCAGGGATGGAAAGCGAGTTAATTATCGGCCGCATGGAAGAGCAATTCCACGATGGAGCTGTTATCCTTTTCCACACTTCTTCACCAAATATACTAAATACTCTTCCTGAAATCATAGAAATTTTACATTGGAAAGGTTATACGATAGGTTCTCCGGATTTATTACTGGAGCAGGCGGAGAAACAACTAATTATTAACAGAAGGTGATGGTTATGTTTATTCTCTTTATTTCCTCAAGAACAAAAATAATCTCTTTTCTACTTTTGCTCATAGTTATTGGAGCTTTCTTTCTTATAAGTTCCTTTAATCCACGTTTTTCTGGTGTTGAACCGGGGGTATCTTTTCTTGGGCAGAATATGAGTGGTCTAACTAGGGAAGAAGTAACGGAGAGAGTTAACGCCAGGTTTGGGGAGTGGTTATTAAGCCCCGTTGATGCAGTTTATAATCCGGATCTAAATTCTATAATTCCTGAACTTTGGGGTTATGAGGTGAATCTTCAGGAAACGATCAATAATATTATGTCTGCCGCCCCGGATGAAGATGTATTTCCTTTTTATGAACCTATATTGCCGGATATAACTATTAAAGATTATCCCTGGGCTTATATTGACCGGGGGAACCCTAAGAAAAAGGAAATTGCCTTGATGATAAATGTGGCCTGGGGTACAGAATTTATTGTTCCCATTCTTGATATTCTTGCTGCAGAAGAAGCTTATGGCACTTTTTTTGTTGTTGGTAAATGGGCTGGAAAGAATATGGATTTGTTAAAAGATATAGATAGGCGAGGCTATCCCATTGAAAGTCACGGGCATACTGACAGCGTTGTGTATACGGAATTATCCCCGGAAGAAGCAGAAAATGGGTTGCAGGAAGTTAACAGGATCGTAGAAACGGCAACAGGACAGGAACCTCTTTATTTTACTCCTCACAAGGGTGAATATAGTGAACTGGTTCTGGAAATTGTATCACGTCAGGGTATGCGCACGGTTTTATGGTCTATCGATACCGTTGACTGGATGTCTCCTGGTGTCCCAAAAATGAAATCCAAAGTATTAGATAATCTTCATGAAGGGGCTATCGTACTTATGCATCCTACTGAGGATACTGTAACATTCTTGAAAGAGACTATTCCAGAAATTAAAAATAGAGGTTTTAATATTGTAACCATCTCTCAGTTATTAAATCCACAATATCTTCCGGCGGAGATAGAATGAAGAAGATAACTGTATTGAGCATCAAAGGAACAACATTTTCTTTAGTGGTGATTCTGTTCATGACCGGCTGTATGGCCTTCAGCGTCAACGATAATTATAAACGTATGAAGTATGGAGTTCCACCTGGCGTGTACCTGGGAGAAATGCCCCTTGCTAAAATGCTTGAGCATGAAGTGGAAACCTATATATATTCATTGGATAAGGAGTTCTCAAAACAGCCCAGAAACGCTTATTCGGATCCTGTTACCGGGCAGATTCTACCGGAAATATATGGGGAAAAAATTGATATCCATGCAACTTTAAATACAATTATGAGATCTGAGAGTTATATTACTCATAATCCAGTCTATGTTACCCTCGATCCTGAGATTACAGTAGACGTTTATCGAAACATCAGGACGAAAAAAGGTTTTTATATGACTGGATTCGGAGGTGGAAACAGAGGGACTAATATCAGTCTTGCAGCATATTACATCAATAATTATTTATTAGCACCCGGAGAAACTTTTTCTTTTAACAAGACCACTATGCACAGCGACCCCAAGAAAGGGTATAAGCCTGCTCCAATTATTGTGGGAGGTTCAGTTGTGCCCGGATATGGAGGAGGGGTATGCCAGGTTTCAACAACATTATACAATGCTGTAAGGAAATCCGGTCTGGAGGTGGTGGAAAGGTTTCCACACAGTCAACCGGTAGGTTATGTACCCACTGGAATGGACGCCACAGTATCGGATCATCTCGATTTTAAATTCAGAAATAATTCAGACAGGTTTATTATGATAAAAGCATCAACATGGGGTTATCGTATGGTAATTGAGATTTGGGAGTGAAAAGTTCCAACAAAATTAGGATAAAGTGCTGCATTGACAATGAACGGCAAAAAAAATAGAATTATCATCAGTAATCAAAAAACTAATGAACAGACAATTTAAAAAGCAAAGGAGAAAGATCATGTCAGAGCAGCTTCGCATTTTTGTTCAAAGATTACCTCATGCCCACGGTCTTCCGCTTCCTTCTTATGCCACTAAAGAATCTTCCGGGATGGACCTGCTTGCCGCAGTAGAAAGTGAAGTTGAAATCAGACCTGGCAAATTTAAACTATTACCTACAGGAATAGCTGTTGCAATCCCCAACTCTTATGAGGGACAAGTCAGGCCAAGGAGTGGGTTGGCCTTAAAGCATGGTATTACTGTTTTGAATGCACCTGGGACAATTGACGCAGATTACCGGGGTGAAATAAATGTTATTTTAATAAATCTTGGCACTGAAACTTATTTTATTCAGCGAGGAGAACGTATAGCGCAGCTTATTATACATTCCTTAACAAGGGTAAAGCTTGAAGAAGTTGGAATTCTTCCTTCCACTGAACGAGGTGATGGGGGATTCGGCCATAGCGGTAAGTTCTAATATCTTACAATAACTGAATATAACAAACTCCTTTGGAAATAATATATATAGTCACAATCCAAATTAGGAGGGAATACTTATGACAAAGGCGATTGTAGGAGTTTTTCGCAGCAAAGACAGCGCAACAGACGCAATAAACGAGCTGAAACGCAATGGTTATGAAAGAGACATATCTCTCGTTGCCAGGGATGAAAAAGCAAAGGATTATGAACCAGATGCAGACCCTGGGCAACGCCTGACTATGGAGGACCAGAATTTAGGCGACGGAGTTTTTGCCGGTGGAGCTTTGGGTGGTATTGCGGGTCTGCTTGCCGGGGCGGGCGCACTTTTAATTCCTGGTGTTGGCCCGATTATTGCTGCCGGTCCTCTAGCTGCTTTTCTCACTGGAGTTGTAGGAGGAGGCCTTGTGGGAGGATTGGTTGATTCTGGAATCCCGGAAGAAAGAGGTCGTTACTTCGAAGAGAGAGTAAAAAAAGGCGATATTTTAGTTATGATTAAAGCTCAGGAAGATGAAGTATCGGAGATATCCTCTGTATTAAGGGAGAATGGCGCTGAAGATGTAGAAGCACATTAAACGCTTCTTTGGTAAAGAATTTTTCTGCACAAACGCGTCTTTATGGCGCGTTTTTTTATACTAATTATTTGGATAAGGCCTCACCTCTAAGCATAGCGTAGGTGGGGCTTTTATAATCAGGTGGAGTAAGCGGGAGTCCCCCTTTTTATCGCTTCCTATCGCTTCCTATCGATAGAAGTTTTTTCACATTATTATGTAATGATTCATAATATAAAAATATAGCTCAGCGAGATATAAAAAAGCATAAGGAATTTTAAAAATACAATTTAACAAAAAGAGAGGCAATCAAGATGGATGTTATTTTATTAGGATTGAACATTCTGATAATTGGTGGGGATAGACGGGAAGTTGAAGTCTATTATCATTTGAAAAAAAATGGAGCAAATGTATCTTTGTATGGTTTTGAAAAGTATCCTCACTCTGGGGATATTACAGTGACTGATAATTTAATAGAATCAATCAGGATATCTGATGTTATTATAACACCTCTGACAGGAATTGAAGCAAATGGTGAAGTATATACCCCCTTTGGAAAAGGAAAGGTCTGTATTAACCAACCCGATATATTAAAAGCAATCAAACCTAAAACTTTATTTATTGCAGGATACGTATGGCCATCGTTAAAGGAAATATTAATCCAAAAAAATATAATAGTAAAGGAAACAAGAGAGATGGATGAAATTTCTGTTCCAAATGCTATTCCAACTGCTGAAGGTGCTGTTTATACTGCTATGGCAAATACGGAAATTACAATACATAACAGTAACTGCTTAGTTCTGGGTTTTGGCAGATGTGGGCAAATTTTAGCTAGAACGTTAAAGGCCTTAGGAGCAGAAGTCACAGTTGCTGTAAGAAGAAAAGAAGTGCTCCCCTGGATAGAGGCTTGTAAGATGAAACCATTATTGTTGGAGAATTTTACAGAGGAGATTAAGAAAGCTGATATAATCTTCAACACTATTCCATCTCTTGTTTTAAATGCAGAAATTCTTTATCGTATCAATAAGGCCACTCTTATTATTGATATTGCTTCACACCCCGGGGGTGTGGATTTTGCAGCTGCAGAAAGGTTGAATCTTAAGGCAATCCTTTTACTTGGGCTGCCTGGCAGAGTTGCGCCACAAACTGCGGCAAAAATATTATGTAAGGTTTACCCCGATATTATTGTTTCATCATTGAAGAGAGGTGAAAAATTTTGAAATTTCATGGGATTAAAATTGGCCTTGCTCTAACCGGCTCTCATTGTACGATTGATGAAATTTTTTCCGAGGTAGAAAAACTTGTAACTGCTGGTTCTCAAATATTTCCCATTATTTCTCCTGCAGTTCGATTTACGAGTACCCGCTTTGGGGAAGCAAAAGAAATAAAAGAACACCTTGAAAAAATGACAGGTAACAGGATTATTAGGAGTATTGCTGAAGCGGAACCGATCGGTCCCCAAAAGCTTTTTGATATTCTGGCCATTGCTCCCTGTACAGGGAACACCCTTGCAAAGCTGGCACACGGTATCACGGACACAGCAGTTTTAATGGCAGCGAAAGCACACCTTCGAAACCAGTTGCCTGTAGTATTAAGTATAGCTACAAATGATGGATTGGGAATAAATGCGAAAAATATAGGTCTTTTACTGGCAACAAAAAATATTTTCATGGTGCCTTTTGGGCAGGACGATCCGCTTAATAAACCAAATTCTTTAATCTCAAGAGTAGATCTTCTGCTGCCCACAATAGAAAAAGCGCTCCAAAGAGAACAACTTCAGCCTCTTTTGCACTGCAGTTCCGGTAAATGAAAAATATGCTAAAGTGATTATTGTCTTTTCCTTTTAATTGAAAATAATTGTGGAGTCTGATATAATGGCTACGAAATATTGGAAAGGATGTTTTGCTCATGAAAAACACTTTTGGCTGCTTAATTACGGCAATGGCAACTCCCTTTGATCAAAGTTTCAGAGTAGATTATGATAAAGTGGCAGAATTAGCTGAACTTCTTCTTGAAAAAGGTTCAGATAGTCTGGTTGTGACAGGAACTACCGGAGAATCACCCACTCTGTCCGATGAAGAAAAATTTAATATTTATAAAACAGTAGTAAATACAGTCAAGGGGAGAGCTATAGTAATTGCCGGTACTGGCGGGAATTCAACCCAAAAGTCTGTGGAAATGAGCAGGAAGGCCGAGGAAATAGGCGTAGACGGACTAATGCTTGTAACTCCCTATTATAATAAGCCTCCCCAGGAAGGCCTTTATCATCATTTTAAAAATATTGCTGATGCAGTTTCTTTACCTATTATGTTATATAATGTACCCGGAAGGACTGTCATAAACCTCTCAGTGGAGACCACTTTAAAATTAGCAGTAATAGATAATATTGTTTCTATTAAAGAGGCCAGCGGTAACCTGGAACAGATTACATATATTTGCGAGGCGGCACCGGATGGGTTTGATGTCTACAGCGGTGATGACTCTATGACGCTTCCCATTTTAAGCATTGGAGGTAAGGGGGTTGTCAGTGTAGCTTCACATCTTGTGGGACCGGAAATCAAAAAAATGATTACTTCATTTTTGGATGGGGACATTACAGAGTCCAGAAGTATCCATCAGAAGTTAATGCCATTATTTAAAGCTTTATTTATGACGACAAGCCCTATTCCCCTCAAAGCGGCGCTCCAGATGACAGGTATGGAAGTTGGAAGTCCCAGACTGCCCCTCATGCCACTGCCGGAAAATATGAAAATAGAGCTTAAAAACGTATTGCAAAAATATAGGTTGGTTTAACAGTACTGTTATAAACAAGGGTTTTAAAATCGCTCTGATCATAAAGGAGCGTTTTTTATGTTAATTGCTCCAAAAACTCCTGTAATAATTTGCTCTTTCTTGAATTTTAAAGTATAATTAGATTAACAATTATGGACGGCAAATATAATTAGAAAGAGAGGTGCTATTTTTTTTTGGGGACAAAAGATAAGAAAAGATCAACGGATAAACTTTATGTTATACCTCTTGGCGGTATAGGTGAAATTGGCAAGAACATGTTTTGCGTACAATACGATCAGGAAATAATAGTATTGGATGCAGGTTTAAAATTTCCCGAAGAGGAGATGCTGGGGGTAGATTTGGTTATTCCTGATATAACCTATCTAATTGAAAATAAAGATAAAATAAAAGGCATATTTCTATCGCATGGCCACGAAGATCATATCGGTGCATTGCCTTTTATTCTACAAAAAATTAAGGTTCCCATTTATGGAACCAGGCTAACGCTGGGTCTTTTAAAGATCAAACTGGAAGAGGCCAGGCTGTTGGATGAAACAACTCTTTATGAGATAAAACCAGAAGATGAAATTGTCATAGGTTCATTTAAAGTCAGTTTCTTTACAACAAACCACAGTATCCCCGATTCTGTGGGGATAGTGTTGAAGACACCAGTTGGAAATGTTGTGTATACCAGTGATTTTAAGTTTGACCATACTCCGGTCCAGGGAAAAATCACTGATTTTCACACTCTTGCTGAGATAGGCAGAGAAGGAGTGCTGGTAGCTTTGTCAGACAGCACAAATGCCGAACGTCCCGGCTACACTCATTCCGAGCAGGGAGTGGGAGAATCCTTAAAAGATATTTTTCTTTCTTCAGAAGGAAGAATAATAATTGTAACCTTTGCTTCAAATGTTAACCGCATACAGCAGATCGTGAACGCTGCAAGTTACTCTGGGAAAAAGATTGCAGTGGACGGCAGAAGCATGGTTAATGTAGTTGAAATCGCCCATAAGCTTGGTTATCTGCATATTCCTCCCGGGACATTGATCGAGGTGGATGAAATTAAAAAGTTTCCCCAAAATCAGGTGGTATTATTAACCACTGGCACTCAGGGGGAGCCAATGTCTGCACTGACAAGGTTGGCTAATGCGAATCACAGGAAACTGGAGATTATTACAGGTGACACTGTAGTGATTGCTGCTACTTCAATTCCCGGCAATGAAAAGCTGGTTTTCCGTACCATAGATAACCTTTTTCGCAGAGGGGCAAAAGTAGTTTATGAGAACAATTCAGGAATACACGTCTCCGGGCATGGAAGCCAGGAAGAGTTGAAGTTAATGTTAAATTTACTGCGTCCCCGCTATTTAATCCCTGTCCATGGTGAATATCGTCATTTAATACATCATGCCAAACTTGCAGAAAATCTGGGAATGAATCGAGAAAATATTTTTATTGTGGAAAACGGGACTGTAATGGAGTTTACTTCTACTCAGGCACGAGTTTCAACAACCGTACAGGCAGGAGGAATATTTGTAGACGGCCTGGGTGTTGGTGATGTAGGAAGTATTGTGCTAAGAGACAGGCAGGTTTTGTCCAAAGATGGGATCTTTATTGTTGTTGTAACAATTGACAATGTAGAAAATAAAATTGTATCGGGACCTGATCTCGTTTCCAGGGGATTCGTCTACATTAAGGAATCTGAGGAACTATTGGATGAGGCCAAGGAAAATGTTAAGAAAGTAATCGAAGGCTTAATGATCAAAAAAGTAACCAATTGGCCTACTATAAAAAACAGTATAAAGGATTCAGTGAGTAAGTTTCTCTGGGAAAAAACCGGCCGCAGGCCTATGATTTTACCTATCATTATGGAAGTATAATTTTGCCAGCAATAATGAGGTAATTACGGGTGTCATCCTGAATGGCTCAACTTTGGCCGAAGATGACTGCTCGACAGAACTCCTTACGCGGCACGCGGTAGTTGGCTAATAAGCTTTAGGCGCCTTGTTTTTAGGGCGCCTTTGTTTGTTGCTCCTTGGCAGCCTTAAGACATTCGGTAATAAACTCTAGCTGTAGAAAACTTCTTACTGCCCTCTGCTTGAAATCACGAATCCTCTCTATAACTTAAAGATAACCATATATATTTTTTAAGAATTGCGTAAAGATTATGTTTTCAAATATATAAATATATAAAAATACTATTGACTTTTCTGAATGATTCTTCTATAATTATACTAACCGGTAAGTATAATTTATTTATTTTATATTAATTACTTAAACAATAAACCCAGTCCAAGATATCATTAAGATTTAGATTTTTCTCATATTTTCTTATTGGAGTCTTTCCCTTACCTTTTTACTTGCCGACTTAATTTCGTATAATTTTGAAAATGCTAATAGGACTGGGGGTGACTATAATTATGTAATTAATGATCTTTAGAGAAAATGCATTTAAAGAGTTAAAAATTATTTAAAAAAAGGGGGAAAAAACATGTTTTTTAAAATATTACTGGATAGAAAGATGGTCTGTGTTTTATTAATTATATTTTTAATAGTTCTTTTAACATTAGTGGGTTGTGGTAAACCGTCAGAAAAGGAAGTCTTTGAACTGACACTTGCTCATTTTCAACCACCTGTCCATGAAGTTGAAACGGTTCTCATTCAAGGTTGGATAAAAGCTATAGAAGAAGCTACTGATGGTCGAGTTAAAATTACGAGTTATCCAGGTGGAACATTAATCCCGGGAACCGAAATTTATGAAGGAGTAGTTGATGGTGCTGCCGATATTGGACATTCGTGTTATGCATATACAAGGGGACGCTTTCCAGTTCTTGAAACTTTATTGGTCCCTGGTCTTCAATGGCCTAATGCTAAGGTCGCAGATTGGGTACAAATGGATCTAATTAAAGAACTAAATCCAGATGAACTTAAAGATGTAAAACATCTATTTAGCTGGACAACTGGAAGAGGGGACTTGTTAACGAAGGTTCCAGTAGAAAGAAAGGAAGATTTAAGTGGCCTTGAAATTGGGGTTACTGCGGGAGAACGAGCAGATGCTCTTAGAAGATTAGGAGCTTCTGGTGTTGTTTTGCCTATGCCGGAACAGTATGAAGCTATTTCCAGGGGATTAACTAAAGGTGTTGTAGCCCCGATGGAGACATTAAAGAGTTTTAGGTTAGCAGAAGTTGTAGATCATGTAACAATTACACCAATGCTTTATAATCAATTGCTCTTCATGGTTATGAATCTTGATAAGTGGAATTCACTTCCCCCTGATATTCAAAACATTATAGAAAAAGTTACAGAGGATTACTATGAAGAAGTGGTCGCTGGTTTTTATGACTGGCTTGCAGAGCTTGTATTTGAATGGCTAGCTCAAGAAGGAATCGAATTAGAAATAATTTACCTTTCTAAGGAAGAAGAAGAAAGATGGGTTAATGATATTAAGCCCTTGTTAGACAATCATATTAAATATTTAAATGATAAGGGATTACCTGGACAAGAAATCTATAATACTACATTAAAAATAATAGAAAAAAACACAGAAATTTATGGAAACTAAAAGTTTTTAAGACTGTAGCTGGCAGGTAAATATGGTACCTGCCAGCTATAGATAATATTTTTTACCTTCTTCAATGTTATAAAATGATTTAATAAGGGAGAAATAAAATGAATTTAATTCCTAAATTAACCATCAAGATTACTGAAAGCTTCGATCGAATAGCCAGGACCATTTTTTTGATTATTGTTGCATTAGTCGTGGGGAATGTAATTTTTCGCTTTTTTGGCCGCCCTTTTGGTGGTTGTTATGAATGGGTGGGTTTCTTAATGGCTTCCGCAATCAGTCTAGCTCTTTCTTATTGCGCAGCTCAGGAAGGCCATGTCGCTGTAACTATCTTAGTAGAGCGACTCTCAAAAAAAAACCAAATGAAAGTAGATATTATTGTAAATATACTTATTTTATTATTTTTACTTATGACTGTTAGAATGTTAATTTTGTATGGTAACAGGATGTTTGCTGGAGGGTATATAGGAATGACAACAAAAGTACCTATGCATTATTTTGCATATATAATCGCACTTGGCTTTGTGGGATACAGCCTGGTACTGTATGGAAACCTAGTTGAATCTATTAAGAAGGTGAGTCGAAAGTGAACCTTATTGTTATAGGAATGTTAGGCATAATAGTTCTTTTTATATGCTTCCTCGTTAAAATACCAATCTCCATTTCTATGATTATAGTAGGGTATTTCGGATATGGATATGTAACAACATTTTTAGCTGCTAATAGAATAGTAGCCTCGGATATTTTTACTACTTTTACATCCTATTCACTTAGTGTAATACCAATGTTTGTATTAATGGGTTTCCTCGCATACCATGCAGGAATAGGAACCAAGGTCTACTCGTTTGCTTATAAGTTAGTAGGTCGCTTCCCAGGGGGATTAGCTATGGCAACTCAAGTTGCTTGTGCTATTTTTGGTGCTATTTGTGGCTCAAGTACAGCTACGACTGCTACGATGGGCTCGATTGCTATTCCTGAGATGAAGCGATACAATTATAGTGATAAACTATCGACTGGTTGTGTTGCTGCTGGAGGAGCTTTAGGAATAATGATTCCTCCAAGTGTTATTTTGGTACTTTACGGAATTGCAACAGAACAATCAATTGCAAAATTATTCATAGCAGGTATTGTCCCTGGTATTCTTCTAACATTTTTGTATATAGCTGCGATTTTTATTGTTACTTTCCATAATCCTGCTCTGGCTCCTGCAGCACCAGGACCACACCCGAAATTTAAAGAAATTGTAATGTCTCTTCCAAATAGTGGTTTAATAGAAGTTATAATTATATTTATTATTTCTCTAGGCGGTCTTTTTGCTGGATGGTTTACTCCCACAGAGGCAGGGGGTGTTGGGGCAGCTGGTGTTTTACTAGTAACATTACTTCAAAAGAGTTTAAACTGGGAAAAAATTAAAAAGTCCCTTTCCGATACTACTAGAACATCAGCTATGATACTATTTCTTGTAACCGGTGCAACTATTTTTGGACGTTTTATGGCAATAACCCGTATTCCTTTTGAGTTGGCAGGCTGGGTTGAAGTACTTCCATTACCACCTGTAGTTGTAGTAGGGGTAATTTTACTTATATATTTATTACTTGGTACGTTTATCGATTCCTTACCTTTAATGCTTCTTACTGTTCCTATTTTTTATCCAGTAGCTGTCCAAACTCTTGGTTATGATCCTATATGGTTTGGCGTAATGATGGTCGTTGCTGTTACAATGGGATGTATTACCCCACCAGTTGGGATTAACGTTTACGTGGTTAAAGGAATAACTAAAGATATTCCATTACAAGTTATCTTCCAAGGTATATGGCCTTTTTTAATAGCTCTTATTGTATGTGGTGCTATTTTAATTGTATTCCCACAAATAGCTTTGTTTTTACCAAATTATTTATTATAAAGGATCTTCTACGCGGAGTTGTTGTTTAATGGCTATATTTTTGGATAGGTGGACCAATCCTGTTGTTAAAAAATATTAAGGGGGTGTTTTTTTCCGATCACCCTGTTGAGACAGAATTAATTCGAGCTTGGGCTGAAGCTATTGAAGTATCGACTAACGGGCAGTTAACAGTAACCAGCTATCCAGATGAAATTCTACTTAAGTCTGAGGAAATATATGATGGAGTAGTTATAAATATTGCTGAGTTAGGCATTTCCTGTTTTGCTTAATAATAGAGGACGCTTTCCTCTACTTGAGTCATTTGAATTGCCGGGAGTTATTTACAACAACTCAAAAGTAGCAAGCAAAGTTGCTTGGGAAGGAATTCAACTATTAAACCCACGAGAAGTCCAAGATTCAAAACTAATGATGGTTTTTGCCACTGGTCCGTGTCATTTGTTTACTATAAGGCCTGTTAGAAATTTATTTGATCTTAAAGGAATGGAGATAAGGGGAACTGGTTTAAATGCCAGAATACTTAAGTCTCTTGGAGCAGTTCCCATATCAATGCCTCAATCTGATACGTATGAAGCATTGTTGTCAGGTGTAGTAAAAGGTAACCTGTCTCCTCCCGAAGTCCTGAAAGAATGGAATCAGGGGGAATTAGTAGAATATCTAACTTATACTCCTTTTTTATATAACACTCTTTTCTTCTTTAACATTAACCTGGATATATGGAATTCTTTTTCTCCAGAACTGCAGGAAATAATAATGGAAGTAAATGAAAAAATCTTTGAAGAAGTAGTTATGGATCTTTGGGACAAACAAAATGAAATAGCGCTGCAGTGGGCTATAGAAAAAAATGAAATAGAGATTATTTCCCTTTCAGATGAAGAGCTAAACAAATGGATAGAACAAGTAAAGCCTATCCAGGAGGACTTTATTCAAGAAATGAAAAGTAAAAACTTGCCAGGCCAGGAAGCCCTGCAGGTTATTAATGAACTTTCAAACAAATATAATCAACAATATAAATAAAAGTATATCTGGGCAGACATGGAAAGGAATACGATTCTTAAGTTAAGCAATAATTAAAATTTTTATTGACGTTGGAAAATTTATTGAATATAATTATACTAAACGGTTAGTAAATCAAATATTTGAGGGAGGATAAAATGAGTACTTCAAATTACTGGAATTCAAAAACCGAGTTAATGTCTAGAGAAAATTTAGAAGCTCTTCAGTTGAAAAAGTTAAAGGTACTTGTAAGGTGGGCTTACAACAATAGCCCTTTATGGAAAAGAAAGCTAGATGAGGTAGCTTTCAAGCCGGATGGCATCACTTCCCTGGAAGACATCAAAAAGATTCCTTTCTTAACCAGAAAGGAACTGAGCCAATCCCAATCTGATAATCCCCTTTTCGGGGATGCTATGGCCGTTACTGCTGAACAATCAGTGAGGTATCATCAGACATCTGGCACTTCTGGAAGTGGTCCTTTACGTATTTTAGATGGCTGGAAGGACTGGGAGTGGGGATCGGAAATGTGGTGTTATGGGATGTACGCTTTTGGCGTCAGGGAAACTGATATATGCTTAGTCGCTTCTGGATACGGTAACTTCATTGGATTCTGGCTAGCGCATTATGCTTGTGAAAGATTGGGGGCACTGACTTTACCCACAGGGGGTATGACAAGCCAAGACCGTATTAATAAGATAATGGAGATGGGAGTAACTGTACTTGTTTCCACTCCTACCTATGCCATTAGGCTTGCCCAGGTAGCCAACGAAATGGGAGTTGATTTGGCAAAAGACTCTAAAGTTAAGTTTTTAATTCATGCGGGTGAACCGGGTGCTAGTATTCCTGGTACAAAAAAAATGTTGGAAGATTCATGGGGTGCGAAAGTAGGGGATTTCCCGGGGATGTCAGAAACAGGAGGTTCAACGTGTTACGAATGCTCTAAGCAAAGCGGTGGGTTACATATCCTTGAGGATCATTACATCCAGGAAGTTATAGATCCCAGGACAACAGAGAATTTGGGTTATGGTCAGAGAGGGGAACTGGTATTGACATCCTTTGGAAGAGGAGCTCTACCACTTATTCGGTATAGAACCGGAGACCTGGTTGAGCGTGTTGAAAGTAGTTTTTGCAGCTGTGGCAGAACTTTTGACCTTTATAAGGGTGGAATTCTCGGTAGAGCTGACGACATGAAACTTGTTAAAGGAGTAAATATTTTCCCTTCTGCTGTTGAAGATATAGTACGCGAATTCAATGAAGTTAGTGAGTTTCAGATAATAATCTATACAGAAAAAGACATTGATCAGGTTAAGGTAAAAATAGAGCCGCTTCCAGAATATTTCCCAGAGAAAAATCAGTATTTGCAAAAGATTATCTCAGAAAAATTATATAATGCTCATCGTTTATCTTTTTATGTTGAGATAGTAGAACCAGGGGCTTTACCAAAGTTCGAATTAAAATCACGCAGGCTTCAAGATTTGCGTAATAAACAATAAAAAAAATAGCTCAAGGGAGGCTTTAATAATGCTATCTTTTCAAGAAAATCCCAAACTGGTAGAGGAAAAAGTTCAACAGGTATATAATTTATTAAAGGAATTATGTGAGGTGGAAGATTTACCTGCCGTTTGCTATAATGCACGTCGAGCCCTTGGTGTTATATGGCAGATAACGAGTGACCTTGATCTAGAGTTTGAACAGCTTTTCCACTATAAAGTATAAGTAATCTATTAATAATATTATATGTAAAAAGGAGGGTTAACATTGAGGTTGCCGGAGTTTGAATATTTTGAACCTGAAAGTTTAGAAGAAGCGATCAATCAACTGGCAAAAAATAATAGCTGCACAATTATTGCAGGTGGGACTGACCTTGTAGTAGCGTTAAAGCAAAGGTTGCAAAATTCCAGATATCTTATTAGTTTAGATAAAATTCCATCTTTAAAAAAAATAACGAAAAAAGACGATGCTGTTATCATAGGCGCGATGAGTACACTCGACGATATTATAAATTATACATTGATTAAGGAAAAGTTTCCTGCCTTAAGGAAGGCTGCATGGGACGTTGGTTCTCCACTTCTTCGTTCTATAGCAACGATTGGTGGGAATATTTGCTTAAATACAAGGTGTCGTTTCTATAATCAATCACTTTTCTGGCGGTCTTCCCGTGAAGAATGTTTTAAGGTAGGCGGCAACATTTGTCATGTAGCAAAAAAGAAGAACAGCTGTGTTTCTACCTTTTCAGCTGATATCCCCCCGGTTCTAATATCTTATGGGGCAAGAGTTAAATTAGTTGGGGCTAATGAAGAGAGGGTAATACCCCTGGAGAATTTTTATTCCGGTGACGGCCGTTTTCCTAATGTAATTTTAAGTGGAAGTAAGGAAATTTTAACCGAGATAGAGATACCAATTCCACAGAATAACTTAAAAAGTTGTTATCATAAGTATCGGATGCGGGAGTCTATTGATTTTCCACTGATCGGAGTTTCTGTCGCAATTCAATTTAACGAAGAAAAGCGATGTGGAGACGCTCGTATTATTATTACTGGCGCAGGCACTGGACCTGTTGAACCAGCGCAAGTTAGAGGAATGCTTCTTAATAAAAAGTTAAATGCTAATCTGATTTCTGATGCAGCAGAAGCTGCTGTTACAGAAATTTATCCATTTAAAACTACTCTTATTTCACCAAGATATAAACGAGAGGTAGCTAAGATTATTATTTCAGAAGCAATAAGAGAAGTCGGAGGTATTTAAAATGAAAAAAACAATTCGATTAGTTTTAAACGGTGAAGAAAAAAACTTGTTAGTGAATGTTAACCAAACTCTGTTAGATGTATTACGCGATGATTTAGGGTTAACCGGTACAAAAAAAGGGTGCAATCAGGGAGAATGTGGAGCATGCACAGTACTAATAAATGGAAAACCGGTTAGTTCCTGCTCTTTATTGGCGGTTAAAGCAGATGGTAAATCTATAGATACAATTGAGAGTGTAGCCAAGGAAGGTCATTTACATCCAATACAAATAGCTTTCAATGAAAAAGGTGCAATTCAGTGTGGTTTTTGTACACCAGGGATGATATTAGTAACTAAAAATTTATTGGAACAAAATCCTAATCCACAGATAGATGAAATTAAGGAGGCCATTTCAGGAAATATTTGCCGGTGTACTGGGTATTTGCAAATTATCAATGCAATTAAGTCTCTTGCTAAATCTTAATTAATAGGTGGTGTATTTACATGACTAATTATAATATCGTTGGTAAAGGAATCCCAAGAGTGGATGGACCAGCAAAATCTACAGGTAAAGCAATTTATACTGTTGATGTGAAGCTGCCTGATATGCTTTATGGAAAAATCCTTAGAAGTCCATATCCTCATGCGAGAATTTTAAATATAGATACTAGTGAAGCTAAGAAATTACCGGGAGTTAAAGAAATCATAACCGGCCAGGATTTAAGTGATGTTCGATATGCATTTGTTGATACACCCCGATATCCTGCTGATGAGCGACCTCTTGCCGTTGACAAAGTTAGATATATTGGAGATGAAGTAGCTGCGGTAGCTGCTGAAAGTGAATCAATAGCCGAAAAAGCATTATCTTTAATAAAAGTAGAATATGAAATTCTTCCCGGCGTATTTACTGCTGAAGAAGCAATGAAGCATAATGCACCTGTGATTCATGATGAACAACTGGAAGGCACTTCTGCCTGGGAACAATGGGGGGTTGCTCAAAGGAAAGGGTCTTATGAGTCGGAGATTAAGGTAAATAATTTAAGTGGTCATACTTCTGTAAGTTTTGGAGACGTGGTAAAGGGTTTTCATGAGTCTGATTATGTACGTGAGGATAGTTTTGAATTAAAGGCTACTGCACATTGTCAAATGGAACCCCATGCGGCTGTTGCCAGTTATGACCCTATCGAACAGAAACTTAATGTTTGGTTGTCCACCATGGGGATATTTTTAAAGAGATTTTTTTTAAGTAAAGTTCTTGAAATGCCGGCAAGCAAAATAAGAGTGCATCATACTTTTGTAGGTGGAGCTTTTGGCGGGAAGATTGACCTTTTTTCTTATGAATATTGTGCAGCTTATCTTTCTATTAAAACAGGTAAGCCGGTAAAGATCGAATTGGAGCGAGAGGAAGTATTTATGACTACTCGCCAGCGCCATCCAATGATTATTAAAATTAAAACTGGAATTAGAAAAGACGGAACTATCTTAGCTCAAGAAGTAAAAGCAATAGCAGATAATGGTGGGTATAGGGGAAGCGGCCCTGTTGTAATTTTTCTTTGCCATGGCTTTAGTTTTCCAATTTATAATATAGAAAACTATAGTTATGAAGGTTTTTCTATTTATACAAATAACGGTATTCGTGGACCACAACGAGGTCACGGTGCTCCTCAGATAAGATTTTCCATTGATTCACATCTTGACCTTATAGCAAGGGATCTTGGCATAGATCCTATTGATATTATGCGTAAAAATGTAAGGCATGAAGGGGATGTACTTCCTAACGGTGATAAATTAAATAGCTGTGGCTTAACAGAGTGTATTGAAGGTGCTGCTAAAGCAATTGATTGGGAAAACAAAAGAATGCAATTTAGAGCAAAAGAGGGAAATAGGAGATACAGACGTGGTGTGGGGATTTCGCTTTGTTCAATGTTCAGCGGTGCCATGTATTACCCTTTTGCCTCTGCTGCTATTGTTAAAATGCATGATGATGGTTCTGCCACCTTATTTACAGGTGCCCAGGATATAGGACAGGGGAGTTTCACAACTTTGTCGCAGGTTTTAGCTGAAGAACTGGGAATTGGAATGGAAGATATACAAGTTGTTGCAGGCGACACTGATCTATGCCCTATTGATTTAGGAAGTTTTTTAAGCGGCACCGCTCTTGTTACTGGTAACGCAGTTAAACTGGCTGCAGCCGATGCAAAGCGCCAGGTTTTAGAGGGTGCTGCTGAGATTCTTGGGGTAGATGATATTGATAAATTAGATACCTTAGAGAAGAAGATCTTTTTAAAAGATAACCCCGAAAAATCAATTTCTTTTCAACAGGCGATCCAAGCCAGCGTTTTAAATAGGGATGGAAATCCTATTATAGGAAAAGGTTTTTATAAAGGGTATCCCCAGACAGATCGTTATCCCAGTCTCGCCAAGGGTAAAGGATTGTTTACCAGTGCATATGGGTTTGCAGCCCAAGCAGCTGAAGTTGAGGTGGATACTTTAACAGGAAAGGTCACCTTAGTAAAAGCAGTTACTTTTCATGATTGTGGTTTTCCTCTGAACAAAACAATCGTTGAAGGGCAAGTGCATGGGTGCGTTTCTATGGGAGCAGGTCAAGCTCTCTCGGAAGAGGTTTTTTTGGAAAATGGACAATGTTTCAATCCATCATTTCTTTCTTATCAGCTTCCTATATCTCTTGATACACCTGAATCTGTGGATGAATTGGTTGCAACGATTGAACCAAGCGGACCTTTCGGAGCGAAGGAGGTTGGTGAAGGGTCTGTTGCTGGAATTTTGGGAGCCATAGGGAATGCCGTTCATGATGCTATCGGAGTGCGTTTTTATAGTTTACCTATTACTCCCGAAAAGGTTTTGCGGGCTCTAGGAAAAATATAGTATTAGCAGGTTTGTGATAAAAAAAGAGGGGATGTAGTCATTTAATAATGTGCAGGGTAAGGTTTTCATGCTCCTGAATGTCCATCTTGGAACCAATATGAGGATATTCACACTCACCCTGCCCATTCTGCATCCTCATCAATAATTAGTCTTTTCATTTTAAGAGAAGCTTTAATGCGCTGCGGCTTTAATGCCGGTCTGCTTTTGTGGGGTAGTGTGGATATTTTTCTAAAAAAATATTTTAGAAGCTTAATTCATAATTTGTTTTAAGTTAAAAAGTTAAAGAAGGATTTAAGATAAAAAGTCGCGAATATAAGTTCCGAGGTAATTTACTGTGGCAGTGATCAGGAAGTTTATGCACGAATTATTGCAGTCCAAAACATTCACCATTTCTTTATACGAATTTATGGAGGGAAGAATGGGCCTGACCAAACAAGAAATAATAACAGCATCTGTAAATCTATTTAATGAAAAGAGTTATTCAGCGACAAGCGTTCAAGATATCGCGGATGTTTTAAATGTTACAAAAGCCGCTTTATATTACTATATTTCCAGTAAAGAGGAAATACTTTATGAAATATTCGACCAAACTATGACAACTGCAGAATTTCGATTAAATAAATTAATGGAACAGAAAATGACAGTTGAAGAACGAATTCGAAAATTTATTTATAATCATATTATGGCCGTTTTTGATGAGGCTCCAAACATTTCAATTTTCTTTACCGAAAAGGCTCATCTTACACCTGACAATTTAGAATCTATAAATGTCAGACGAAAAATTTATGAAAAGAAGATAGCAAGTGTCTTTGAGGAGGGTATAGAGAAAAATATCTTAAAAAAAATTGATGTTATTCCAACTGTTTATGCTATAATCGGTATGTGTAACTGGTTATATCATTGGTATAAACCCAATGGGCGCTTAAAGCCTGAAGAAATAGCGGAATTATATTCAGATATGATCTTGAATGGAATATTAAAACAATGAAATAATTTGTTCTTCGTTATACTTTTAAAAGTATAACGTGCCTATTTACTTTAAAGGAGTGGACGCAAAAATGAAAGCGCTTTTTCTTGAAACCGAAAAATCTGTTGGAAAGGTTATTTGTCACGATATCACTAAGATCGAAAAAGGTGCATTCAAAGGGGCGCTTTTTAAAAAAGGCCATCTGATCAGAGAGGAAGATGTGGAAATCCTGCTTAATCTCGGAAAAAATCACATTTATTCCTTAGAACTGGAGCCAGGGGAACTGCACGAAGATGAGGCAGGACTACGAATAGCCAGGGCTTTACAGGGAGATGGACTGACTTTAAACGGCCCTTCGGAAGGTAGGTTGGATCTTACTGCGCTGCAGAGAGGCCTTCTCAAGGTTGATGTAGAAAGGCTGAATAAAATTAACCTGCTTCCCGATGTGGTCATAGCTACCTTGCATACCAATACTCCTGTGGAGATAGAAGAAAAAGTGGCAGGAGCAAAAGTAATACCCCTTGTTGTTAATGAGGAGGTAGTAAGGCAGGTAGAAGAGATTTGCAAAAGTGGACCTGCGCTTTTAAGGATTTTACCTTATGGTAAACAAAAAATAGGTGTGGTAATAACCGGAAGAGAGGTGATAGAGGGGCGTGTTCAAGATGGTTTTGCTCCTGTCCTTAACGAGAAAGCATCTTTTTTCGGTTTAGAACCCCCGGAGATACTCTATGCGGGAGATAATGCGGAGATAATTGCTAATAGTGTGGAAGATTTATTGTCCAGAAATTGCGAAATTATAATCGTCACTGGCGGTATGTCTGTAGATCCTGATGATGTTACTCCTTCAGGCATAAAAAAAGCAGGTGCCAGGGTAATCAAGTACGGTGCACCCGCCCTGCCAGGGGCAATGTTTCTTCTGGCTTACAAGGGGAAAACTCCAATTCTAGGCATTCCCGCCTGTGCCATGTACTTTCGTACAACGATCCTGGATATTATCCTTCCCCGTATACTGGCTGGCGAAATCTTAGAAATAGGGGATATTGCAGGCCTCGGACACGGTGGACTTTGCCGGCGTTGTGAAAAGTGCTTATATCCAAACTGTTCTTTTGGCAAAGGAGTGGTCTAGATAGATGATGCAGAGGGAAATCTATGAGACATTACTGGAAATGATGGAAAAGGGAGAACCTGCAGCTCTTGTTACTGTAGTAGAAACCAAAGGATCATCGCCTGGAAAACCAGGCTTTAAAATGCTTGTGGATCTTCAGGGTAATACGGTTGGTACTATAGGCGGCGGGTTGGTTGAAGCAACAGTAATCAATGAAGCTGTAGAAGCTATTAGACTAAATACTCCAAAATACAGCACCTACAACCTGACAAATGATACAGCAGCTGGATTGGGAATGATCTGTGGGGGGGAGACAACAGTTTTTATGGATGTCATTGTTTCACCGGAGACCATGTTAATCATTGGTGCAGGGCATATTGCCCAACCTCTTGCCTTAATGGCAAAAATACTCAATTTTCTAGTAATAGTAATTGATGACAGAGAAGATTTTTGTAACAAAGAGAGATTCCCCACCGCAGATGAATGTCTGTTGGGCAATATTGAAAACTTGCTTCAAGAAGCTAAAATAAATGAAAATACCTACCTTGTTATTGTTACACGGGGCCATTCTTATGACGAAAAAGCATTGGAAAAAACTTTAAACTCAAAAGCGCGTTATATAGGAATGATCGGCAGTCAAAAGAAAGTGCAAACTGTATATCAAAATTTATTAAACAAGGGTTTTTCTGAGGACAAGTTGAAGGAGGTATATGCTCCTATAGGTCTGGGTATTGGCGCAAAAACGCCGGAAGAGATATCTGTTAGTATATTAAGTCAGATTATTGCAGTAAAAAATAAAGGAAAGATTTCAGGGAAACTTTAAATATTCCGCCTCTAAGGCGAAATGTGGGACAAAATTCCTTGAGGGGGATTAATTATGACCTTTTCCCTTAATTATAAAATTTGGGTAGAAAAGAATGGTCAAAAAATTTTTGGAGACGGTCCCTGTGATATACTGCAAAGGATTGAACGTACTGGTTCTTTGCGCATGGCAGCAGCAGAGATTAATATGTCTTACAGCCAGGCATGGAAACTTATAGATGACCTAGAAAGAAAATTAGGCTTTCCCCTGCTGGTTAAAACAGCTGGAGGCACTTCGGGTGGCGGGTCTGTCCTGACTGAAGAAGGAAAAGAGTTTGCAATCAGGTTTAGCGAATTTCGCCATGAAGCTGGGGAAGCACTGCGGAAAACATTTGATAAACATTTTTTAAAATAAAGAGAATGAGGGAAAAATATGAACCCTTCATCCCTGGCAGATAGCCTGGAACTCAAGGAAAGAGAAATTATCTCAGCTTATGGAGCAGGAGGAAAATCAACTCTTCTTAACCGCCTGGCACATGAGTTGGCAGGTTCACAAAAAAAAGTCATTCTCACTACTACTACGAAAATATACAAACCTGCCGGGATTCACTGTGTTATTAAATCTGATCTAAAAAAAGCCATTATTGAAGCGGGTGAATTATTAAAAAAGCATGATCTTATTGCCCTGGGCAGTTCTCTTCTTCCCGAAAATAAGTTAAATGGGATAGAAATATCCTGGGTGAAAAAGATTTTTGAAAGTGGAATTGCCTCGTACCTCCTTGTTGAAGCCGATGGTTCTGCTGGCAGACCGATTAAAGGCTATGCTTCTTATGAGCCTGTTCTCCCACCTGATTCAAGTCTGATCCTTCCCGTTCTGGGTATTGATGCTATTGGGAAAGCTGTGGGTCCTATGGATGTTCACAGACCTGAGATTTTGTCAAAAATAACTGGAGCAGAAGCAGGAGAGCCGTTAGGTGTCGATCATTTAATAAAATGCTTAAAGTATATGATAAAACGTGGACATAATATGTCTCCCCAAGCAAGAATTATCCCTATTGTAAATAAGGTTGAACTTACTAAGGAGACAAATCTAATTAAGAGTATAGGGGAAAAGTTTATTGGAGAGCCTTTGGCGGAGCGCTTCCTATTTACCGCGGCAAAGCAAACAGCTGCCCTGAAATTTGTCTTCGATCTCTCTAAGAAATCATTTTTCCCTTTTGTTTCCTGTGTAATTCTTGCTGCAGGGTTATCCAATCGTATGGGGATGGATAAATTAACTGTTAAAATAAAAGAAGAAACCATATTTGAGCATTCTTTGAAAAATGTACTTGGATCAGGGGTAGATGAAGTAATTGTTGTGACGAGGCCTAAAAGTTTTATCTCTCATAAAACGTTTTATGACTCGAAAGTTAAGGTTGTAACAAATCACCATTTTGATCAGGGAATATCTTCATCTTTAAAAACTGGCATCACTGCTGTCCATTCCGGCGCACAGGGAATTATTTTTACCCTGGCTGACCAGCCTTTTATACCTGCAGAAGTATATGATACATTAATTAAAAATTATGCTGATAAGCTAAATTTACTTACATTCCCTTTGTTTGAGGGAAGACGGGGAAACCCGGTCTTATTTGATCGTCGCATATGGCCTTTGTTAATGGATTTAGAGGGAGACGAAGGAGGAAAGCAAGTATTCTCATCTATTCCGGAAAATGAAATATTTGCCATAGAAACAAAGTCTTCAGGGGTATTGGTAGATATTGATACCCCTGAAGACCTTCGGAAATATAGAAACTATTCAGAAGTAAGGAGACAGGAGTCAGAATAAAAAAAGGAAGCAGGGGAACGGTTTTTTTGCTTCCTCATTCTAAGTAGTTCTTAAGACAGATTAAGTAGAGATTTGATTTTATCTGCTGGAGTTTTCTTCTCTTTTCCAGGTTCATAATATTTTTCTTCATCTACATAAATTACTTGGTCATTTTCAATAGATTTTAAAATATCGAAGACCATTTTTGTATCACCGTATTCCAGTTCAGGTGTTACAAAGAGAGGCTCCTTTTTTATGCTTGCGTTATAGAAGTTTAGAAGTTCGTTGTAGTATCCTCTTTGGGGAATGTATGGGATCTGTTCTTCCGAACCGTTATTAAATGCAACGTTGATTGTTCCACAACCTCTCTCTTCCAGGTAAATCATCCCCTCCGTCCCAAAAATTCTAAAGCCGATCAGGGGTGATTGTACTTCTCTTCCGGAACAATAGAAGGAAAAATGTCCAGTTATGCCGCTTTTAAAGCAGATATTAACATTTACCACGGAATAAGGAGAATAATCGGCCTCCAGCGGATGCCCAAAAGCCTGTAATTTATCAACTGCACCAAAAACATGGCGTAAAGCGGCAAGATCATGGACTCCCGAATCTAAAATTGCTCCACCCTGATAGTCAGGATACTGGCGCCATTCTTTAGCAGGGAATTTGTCTTTATGAATATCTCCAGGAAAATCCAAAAAACGATGGTAGATAAAATAAATGACATCTCCGATCTTCTTTTCACGTATCATATCCCTGATTATATTTGTTTCTTCATTGTAACGGTAATTTTCTGCTATTAGTATGGGTACGTTATATTTTGACGGCAGTTCACGATGGGCGCGGGCATCTTTTTCGTTGCTTGCTGCAGGCTTTTCACAGATAATACCTTTTCCGCTTCCGGCTATATTTTTTGCTACATCCAATGTTACTTTATAATTTAAGGAGATAGGAACCATTATATCAAAGAGGTTTATATCTTCCCTCTGAAACATATCGTGGTAATCTTCATAGACGTTATCCATATCTAAATTCAGTATACCTGCCCAGTAACGGGCTTTTTCCTGATCTGTATCACATAGAGCTACGATACGGTATTTATCGGCAAGCTCCTGAAACGCCGGATAATGTAATTTTTCAAATGCCATTCCCGTACCTATTATGGCTACATTGAGTACTGTCATAAATATCACTCCATTGATTTATTATTTAATTGTTCCCATGTTAATTTTATTTCATCTCCCGGTTGAAAGCCAGGACGCAGAT
Organism: Bacillota bacterium; assembly: GCA_030656575.1. GTDB lineage: Bacteria > Bacillota > Dethiobacteria > DTU022 > UBA8154 > JAUSPO01. The sequence continues at coordinate 11,578 of JAUSPO010000177.1, read as the reverse complement.
AATCATTGAGATCATTACTCATTAGACGAACAATTTTAGCGGTGGTTAGTGAAGAAAATGCTACTTCAATAAAACCCCTGCTGTAAGGTATTTGAAAGTAGGATGGTTTATAATCTTCTCCATCATTCATAATATTTTCCGGCTGAGGAGTGTACAAAATCATATTTTTAATGTTCCTTTCTACTTTTTTGTTCATTGATCATTTCTCTTAGCTTGTTGACTGACTTAGAAAGACCTCCCACTTCGTCAATTAAACCTACGTCAGCCGCTTCATGTCCAATGAGGACAGTACCAATATCTCTTCCCAACTGTCCCGTATTAAACATCAGTTCTTTGAATTTATCCTTTGAAACCTTGGAGTGGCTGGAAACAAAATCGATGATTCTATCCTGCATTTTATCAAGGTACTCAAATACCTGGCTTACGCCTACTATTAACCCCGTTAATCGTATTGGGTGTATCGTCATCGTTGCTGTTTCTGCAATAAATGAATAATCACAACCACAGGAAATTACAACTCCTATGGAATGCCCTCCTCCCAACACCAGGGAAACAGTTGGTTTGGAAAGGGTATTAATCATTTCTGCAATTGCTAACCCTGCTTCCACATCACCCCCCACTGTATTGAGAATTATTAAAGCTCCTTCAATATTGGGGTTTTGCTCTACAGCGATTAGTTGAGGAATCACATGCTCATATTTAGTTGTTTTGTTTTGAGGAGGCAGGATCATATGTCCTTCTATTTGCCCGATTATTACTAATGTAAAAATTTCGTTGTCTGTTTTTGGTAAAGATAATTGTCCCAGTTGTTCCAGTGTTTTTATAGATGAATCACATTCTACGTTTACCTGTTCTTCTTTTTGAGGCTCCTGAACCTCAGGAATGTTCCCAAAGTTTTTTTCCTTCAATTTAATCTTCTCCTTTCTTGTTTTTATATTTTATCCGAAAATAGTTAATTTATCAGGATAAAAAAACTGTTTTCCTTAATAAAAAGTTCTAATTATAAATAAATCAATATAAGGATCTATGAAGAATTAAACATTAGCTTAAACAAATGGAAAGGTATTATTATGTTAATTATAGTAGTAGGTAAGTTTGCTTTGGCTCTTTTAATGCTTTTAGGAGGGATTAAATTTGTCAGCAGAAGCCTGCAGGAAATTGCAGGAGGGTTCCTGCACGACCTTTTAAAAAGATACACCTCAACACCGGCAAAGGGGTTTTTATTAGGTGCAATTTCCACTGTTTTTTTACAGAGCAGCAGTCTTGTAACTGTTATGGTAGTTGGATTTATTAATGGAAGATTTTTAACCCTGAATCAGGGTTTAAGTATTGTCATTGGGGCGAATTTAGGTACTACTATTACTTCTCAATTATTCTCTTTCGAAGCCAGTCAGTTAATTATTCCACTTTTAATCTCAGGGACTGCTATCTACATTATTGAAGTACTGTCTAAAAAGCGTTTAGGAGGAAAGATTTTACTGGGTATTGCCCTCTTGTTAAGCGGAATTGAATTTCTTTCAATCAGCTTAGAGCCCCTGTCATCTACAACATTTTATAACAATCTTTTTTTATTTAGTAAAGGATCCCCTTGGAAGGGCCTGCTTACAGGAGCACTAGCGGCGGCAGTTCTGCAGAGCAGCAGTGTAACAATCGGTATGGTTATATTAATGGCCAGAGAAAATATGTTAAATTTACCAGAAGCTCTGGCTATGATTCTTGGTGCAGACCTGGGCACCTGTATCACATCAATGCTGGCTTCGTTAGGCACAATTTTACCTGCGAGACAAGTTGCCTGGGGACATCTCTTTTTTAATTTTGCTTCCATAATAATTATAATTCCTTTTTGGAAATATTTCATATATCTTATTAGTATTACCTCAGCTGACTTTCCACGGCAGGTTGCAAATTCTCATGCTTTTTATAACCTTGTGGGAGTTATTGTTTTTCTGCCCCTTATTGACAAATATGCAAATATATTAGAGTATATTATAAAAGATAAACATAAAACGCATAAATTTGGAGGTGAAATTAAGTAAGGCAGAAAGAATATAAAAAATAGGTAATAATAAAAGGGAAGGGAGTATTGAACTGATGAGCTTACTAGAAGTAGTTTTACTCGGTCTACTGCAGGGGTTGACAGAATTTTTACCCGTCAGCAGTTCGGGCCATCTGGTTATTGCACAGCATTTCCTCGGAATCAAACAAGCCGGAGTAACTTTTGAAGTTATGGTTCATTTTGGAACACTCCTTTCAATTATGTGGGTCTTCAAAAAAGATCTTTCTGCTCTGGCCCGAGGTTTCTTATACGATGCTGAACAAAAAAGGCTTTTCATATTTTTAATAGTTGGGACGATCCCAACTGCCTTGATGGGATTACTCTTAAGTTCTTTCTTTCTAAAAATATTTGAGAGTCCTTTTCTGGTAGGGATAATGTTATTAGTATCCGGACTTATCGTCTTTACTATTTCACGCATACATATCGAAAAGAAGGATATTAAGAATATGACTGCCTGGGACGCCGTTACAATCGGTATATTTCAGGGGATAGCCATAATCCCTGGAATAACCCGTTCAGGTTCTACAATACTAGGAGCATTATGGAAAGGCTTAAACCGGGAAACTGCTGTCAGGTATTCATTTTTGCTTGCCCTGCCTGCTATTGCAGGTGCTACTTTTTTGGAATTTTGGGATTGGGTACAATTAGGGGGAAGTAGTGAATTTATGACTGTAAATTTCCTGGCTGCAATAATAGCTTTTATTTCCGGAGTATTTGCCATAAAGGTATTTATAAAACTTTTAGAGAGAGGAAAGTTTTATTATCTAGCCTATTATTGCTGGTTCGTTGGAACATTAACTGTTGTTTACACGTTATTTAATTAAAGGTGTTTAAGAATAAATGTCGAAATATTAATGCGAGGTGCTGTGCTCTTAATGACAAAAAAAACAAAAAGAGTTAAAAAAGAAAGATTTAAAAATGAAATAATGAATAAACAAATAAGGGCAGTTATTATTCTCACATTTGCGGTTTTTGTTTTCGCCTGTATTCGGTTTACTCCACAGACAGGGTATACCGGTATTATTTTAAACAATTTTTTCAGGATTTTGGTGGGGGATGCAGCTCTGGCACTCCCTTTTATGTTGGGAGTATTAGCTTTATGTCATCTATGGCCTTTGGAAATCGAAAATTTACACTACCGGTTTGTAGGTCTTTTCATTCTATTCTGCCTGTTGGCAATAAGCTTACATCTCATTACCCTACAGGAGCTGCATATCCTAGCCAGGGGGGATTTTTATAGTTCTATCCTCTACCTGGGGTTTCAGCAGCAAGGTGGAGGCCTGTTGGGTGCTGTCTTAACTGCTGCTTTGTTGTTTTTATTTAAAGACATGGGTAGCTATATTGTTATTAGCGCTCTTGGTTTTGTTTCACTGCTGCTAATCACAAACAGTTCTATAATTGAAATCTTTAAAAGTTTTCTAAGTGGCTTTAAGTCTTTGGCAAAACTATCCGGCAGTTTAAGTAAAACTCTAATTGGAATTTCACCTCCGAAAGTATTAAAGAAGGAGATTCCCGGTGGAAGTTATACAATCAAGGAATATAATAATTTCGAAGTTAGCATGGATACGAATGAAGAAGAAAAGGAAGAAAAGGAAGAAAAGGAAGAGAAAGATCTTTATAAAAGAGAAGTTTTTGAAAATAATATAGTGGTTTCAAGTAAAGAGATAGAGGAAAGAAACACTTTAAACGAAGGACATTCGGATGAATATTCAAAGCTTACCAATATTATTCAAGAAAACAAACCGTTTAAAGACTATAAAATCCCACCTACAAATCTTTTGATAAAAGTGAATAAACTACGTGATTTTCAGCAGCAGAAAGTAATCCAGGAAAGGGCAAGAGTACTGGAAAGTACTTTCAAAAGTTTTGGTGTGAATGTAACAATAAAAGAGGTACAAGCAGGTCCTGCTGTTACACGTTTTGAGATTCAACCTGATAAAGGAGTTAAGGTTAGCAGAATTTTAAGTCTAAGTGATGATCTTGCCCTGAATTTAGCTGCTTCGGATGTTCGTATTGAAGCGCCTATTCCCGGCAAGGCCGCTATTGGCATAGAAGTACCCAATAAAATTATTTCCCTCGTTTACCTGAGGGAAGTACTGGATGATCCTGCTTTTAAAAGTACTTCCTCTCCTTTAACTATTGGCCTTGGTAAAGACATTGCAGGGGCTCCTATTTTTGCCGATCTGTTGAAGATGCCTCATCTTCTAATTGCAGGCTCAACTGGTTCGGGTAAGAGTGTTTGTATTAACACTGTTATTAGCAGTATCCTCTTTAAGGCAGCACCATGGGTTGTTAAATTTCTCCTTATTGATCCCAAGATTGTGGAATTAAGTATATATAACGGGATTCCCCATCTTATTTCTCCTGTAATTACAGAACCGAAAAAAGCATCCATGGCCTTGCGGAGTATGGTGAAGGAGATGGAACGCAGATATGAGCTATTTGCATATAAAGGTGTCAGGGATATCAGTCGATACAATGAGCATGTGAAAGACAATGGTTGTGATAATTCAAATGATAATATTGCTGGTAATCCTCTTCCTTATATTGTAGTTGTAATTGATGAACTGGCCGATTTAATGATGGTAGCATCCTCTGAAGTTGAAGACTCAATCGTGAGACTATCTCAGATGTCAAGAGCGGCAGGGATACATCTTGTAATCGCGACGCAAAGGCCTTCAGTAGACGTAATTACAGGATTAATTAAAGCTAACATAACTTCGCGTATCGCTTTTGCAGTGTCTTCTCAAGTAGATTCAAGGACCATCTTAGACCTTGGTGGGGCTGAAAAGCTTTTGGGAAGGGGAGATATGCTTTATTATCCTATCGGTGTTCATAAACCTCTTAGGGTACAGGGTACTTTTTTAAGCGAAAGGGATATATTCACACTGGTAGAATTTATTAAACAGCAGGAAAGTCCTCTCTACCAGCAGTCTTTTTTTACTGAAGAAACAAGTGAAGAATACATTGAAGAAGAGAAGAGTGACCCCCTTTTGCAAGAGACAGTGGATCTTATCATACAAACGGGACATGCTTCCATATCACTTATTCAAAGAAGATATCGGATAGGATATACGAGAGCAGCAAGACTCATCGATGATTTGGAAAGAATGGGTATAGTGGGTAAATATGAGGGAAGTAAACCCAGGAAGGTTCTAATGGGTAAGGAGCAAGTAAACGCCCTATTAAAGGAAAAGACAAAGAAAATTGAAAAATAGGCATTTCCCGTGAATAGAAAGGGGGAACATCTTGAAAGAGATTAGTGACTTACTGCGGAATGCTCGTGAGGAAAAAGGATTAAGTCTGGATGATATTAGCAGAGAAACTAAGATACAAAAAAGACATCTTTCATCCCTGGAAGAGGGGGACTTTTCTCCTTTTTCCGGAGAAGTTTATGTAAAAGGTGCCCTCAGGAATTATGCAGAAGCAGTTGGTATGAATCCATCCGAAATTATTTCTCTGTACACTCAGCATTTAAATAATTCAAAAGAACCTGAAGAAAAAAGAGAAAAAAAGAAAAGAAGAGAGGGTTCAGAATCACATCTTGTTAGAAAAGAGAAGAAACCTCTTCCCTCGGCTGCACTGATCTGGATTGTACTAGTGGCTATAGTTGTCATTGGCAGTACCTGGTATTCTTACCAAAGAGGCAATAATGATAGAATACCCTATGTCAGTGAACCTTTTGAAGATGGTAATGATAAACAGGAAGAGCCGGATGATAACGTATTATTGCCTGTAGATGAGCCAGTCCTAGAGGCGAAGCTAACGATCATTACTCAGGATAATATTGGAGCCACCTATCTGTTAAGCGGCGCAGAACAGAAACAAATACTGCTTACTTTCAAGGGTGATTGTTGGGTGAGGATTGAGCAGGACGGCAGACTTGTGGAAGAAAAATCTTTTCGATCAGGTGATAGCAAATCTATTGGAGACAGTACCGAAACCTGGATTCGTTTTGGCTTTCCACCTGCGGCAGAGATTAAGGTGAATGATTTGGAGATAACAGACTTAAAGCCGATCACAAATCCGTACAATATTACCATAAGGAAAGAAATGTAGCTAACCAGCATTCAGAATGTATTATTAAGATCTCTTGTGAGACTCATGTTGTTTTGGCATTTCAACAGAACCGTACGTTAGCTTCAAACCTTTTCGTCGGTTTGACCCATTTTAAGATTATATCTAGTTTGGAGGAAATGAATAAGTATTTATTATGTCAAAAAAAACATTCAGTTTTATATCTCTCGGCTGTGCAAAAAACTTGGTGGATTCAGAAGAAATTATAGGAGGGCTACAAAAACAAGGTTATCGGTTAAACACAGAAATTGATGGCTCTGCTTTTGTTATTATTAATACCTGCGCTTTTTTGGAAAGTGCACGTCTGGAAGCACTTAAAACAATTAAAGAAATGGGAAAGATAAAAAGTTCAAAAGACAGCCAGTTGGAAAAAATAATTGTTCTAGGCTGTATTGCTCAATATTATGATGAAAGAGAAATGAAAGAACGGGTCCCCGAGGTCGATCTAGTTGTTCCCATCAGCAAAAATCACACTATTCCTCTTCTTGTTGAAAAAATGTTTTTTCCTAAAAAAGATTTGAAAGGTTATACTTTACAAAAAAATCGTTTTTTAAGTAGGCCTCCCCACAGTGTGTATATTAAAATTTCCGATGGTTGTAATAATAAGTGTTCTTATTGCTTAATTCCTTCGTTGAGAGGTAGATTGCGCAGTAAAAGTATTGAGGATATCCTTGACGAGGTCCGAGCAGTTCAAAAGTTAGGTGCAAAAGAAATTAATTTAATTGCTCAGGATACTACTGCTTATGGCCTGGATTTATACGGAAAGTATATGATTGTTACCTTGTTGGAGCGTTTGTGCGCTGTGAAAGGTTTTGAATGGATACGTCTTTTATATACCCATCCAGCACATATTACTGATGACCTTCTCAAAACAATTCAGCAGGAACCTAGAATTTGTAACTATGTTGACTTACCTATTCAGCATATTAGTAACAAAATCCTGAGGCTTATGGGGAGAAATACAAGCAAAGAAGAAATAATAGCTTTATACGGTAAGATGCGGGAATCAATACCGGGTATTGTATTGCGCACTACTGTTATGGTTGGATACCCCGGCGAAGGAGACCAAGAGTTTGATGAGCTCCTTTGTTTTTTAGATAAGTATCCTTTTGAACGACTTGGAGCTTTTTCTTTTTCTGCAGAGAAAGGGACAGCTGCCTTTGAGCAAGATCAAAAAGTTGATTTAGAAACCTCATCACAAAGATTAAAAAAAGTTATGGAAAAACAAAAAAGCATTTCAAGAAATTGTAACAGGTGTTTATTGGGGAAAGAGGAGAGAGTTCTAATAGATTCTTTTGCTCATAACCGGAAAAAAGCGTACGGAAGGCTTTCTTCACAGGCTCCTGAAGTAGACGGCAGAGTGATAATAAATCATATATCAGGCGTAAGTCCAGGTGATTTTTTACAGGTAAAAATTACGGGGACAGGGTCCTACGATCTAATAGGAAGATCATTAAAGCAGACCAGGAAAGTTTAATTCCATAGGAAGCCAATAGTCCCATCTAAGTTTAACGCAATAACAGAAAAGCCCTTTTTATCACAAAGAGGGTTTTCTTTATTGCCTTATGAGCATCTTTTTTGTTATAATACATTATGTAACTACATTATGTTAACAGCAAGGATGATATAATTTGAAAATCAATTTGAGATGGCCTATTGTTTTACTGGCTTTTGTGTTAACTGTCTCATCTATATATTTGGTTAGTTATTGGCGTCAACAACGGTTAATTGAGGAACCGTTAAAAGAATCCCTTCTGCAGATTGAGGATGTGGAAGATGTGGATATTAATAAGATTGGAAATGAGACAGAATTTTTGGTAACTTTAAAAGAAGTTGATAACATATATCAGACATATAGGAACCTCGAAGAAATATTAGATTCAACATACAAAGATAGTTCTTATAAAATAGCCTTAATTGATCAGAGAAATCTTTACCTGGAGTCAATTTATGCGAAAATTCATTTTGCCTTGATGGAGGGTGAAAGGGTAGGAAACTACAGTCATATGAGCAAAGAAATTTCAATGCTTCTGGAACAAGAAAGTGAATTAGAGAATTATCGCCTATGGGTAGATCAGAAAAGAATATACTTGCAGTTATCGTCTGATAATGGTTTTCTTTATGAAATTGTTCCTTTACAATTTGTATCCGGCGGGAATACTTTTGCATAAAATGCACATGTGTTTCAGGTTTCAACTTAACGAATGGTTAATCACAAATTGGTAAATGAATTACTTGCCGGAACTTGATGGAGGTATTTTATGCTTAAAGAGGTTGGAGTAGGAGTTGGCCTGGGAACGGTAATAGGTCTGATATGGTTGGGTTTTAACATTTATCCTATTTTATTTTTTGTGGGTATACTATTTCTGTTGTACAAGGTGTTAGATACAAAAGGAGGAATTAAAGAATTTTCTTCCATCAAAAAGAGCAATTCTAAGTTAAAGAAAAGCATAAGTTTTGACGACATAGGTGGCCAAAACTCTGCAAAAAAAGAACTGCTAGAAGCTTTGGATTTTATTAGAATTCCAGAGAAGATTAGCTTGATGGGTATCAGGCCTTTAAAAGGGATTCTCCTGGAAGGGCCTCCGGGGACAGGGAAGACACTGCTTGCCAAGGCTGCGGCTTCTTATGCAGATTCGGTGTTTTTGTCTGCAGCTGGGAGTGAATTTATTGAAATGTATGCCGGTGTAGGAGCTCAAAGAGTAAGACAAATATTTCAACAGGCGAGAAATTCAGCTAAAAAAAAGAATAAAACCAGCGCTATTATTTTTGTGGACGAAATTGAGATTTTAGGTTCAAAAAGAGGCAGCCACAGTTCTCATCACGAATACGATCAGACTCTAAACCAACTCCTGGTTGAGATGGACGGGCTTAGTCTTAATGATGAAGTATGCGTGTTATTAATTGGAGCTACAAACAGATCTGATCTTCTGGATAATGCATTATTACGTCCAGGACGTTTTGATCGTATTGTTCAAGTTGATCTTCCGGATCTGGAGGGCAGGATGCAGATATTACAGCTTCACACCCGCAATAAGCCCTTGGAAAATGATATCAATTTAGAAAGCATAGCAGCAGAAACATTTGGCTTTTCCGGAGCCCACCTGGAGAGTTTAGCCAATGAAGCTGCTATCTCAGCTCTTAGAGATAAAAGTAAATTCCTGCATAAGAATCACTTTTATGAGGCTATAGATAAAGTTATCATGGGTGCCAAACTGGATAAAAGGCCGGGAAAAGATGAATGTCTGAGAATTGCTATTCATGAAATGGGACATGCTCTTGTCAGTGAGTGCATAAAACCCTATTCAATTGCAGCAATTACTATTGTGCCCCGTGGAAAAGCGATGGGATTTATAAGGCAAAAACCGGAAAAAGACAGTTATATCTATACAAAAGACTATCTTGAAGGACAGATTGCAATTTTGCTTGGCGGTGCTGTTTGCGAAGAGGAGCTTCTCGGCAGCCGAAGCACAGGTGCAGGAAATGACTTTCAACAAGCAATCGAACTGTCAAAAAAAATTATAAGTTCCGGTATGTCTTCACTAGGAGTGGTGAGTGAGAAGGACTTACCGGGAGGAACCCTGCATGAATGTATAAAAGAGATTTTAACTGCCCAGGAGGAAAAAGTTTTACAATTAATAATAAAATATAAAGATATTATAGAAAAGACAGCATACTATTTAATTGAAAAAGAAAGAATCAACGGAAGCTATCTGCGCGAGCTTCTTGGATTGGACATAAAAAATGAGGTTGAACATGAAATTAAGTAATAAAATCCAAAAAATCATTTTCAGTCTCCTGTTAATGATCCTGGTTATACAATTGTTAAGCCCTGTCAGCTTTTCCATCGGGGCTTTTGAATTTGAAACAAGTGTTAAATTTGGAACTGGTGGTAAAACTTTTATTCATTTTCCTCCATTGGGTAATATTATTGCTTCCACCCATACTCCCCCCATTGATTTCCATCTTTCACTGAAAAATATACATTTGGAAGCTTTATCGCAATATACAAAAAGCATTTCTCAGGAGAGTTTAATGCCTGAAAATATGCTTAGTGAAATACTAGTTACTATAGTGAAATACCTGGTTTCTCTTTTAATCTTTGTTTTCTTTTTAGGAATGGTGGCTTCATTGTTATGGTCGAGGGGAAAGATCCGTATAAAAGAGATGCTCTTTACCGGACTAATCAACATTATGGTATTGTTAATGTTTTTTTCCACATCTGCTTTGACTTACGACCAGGAAGCTTTTTCTCAAGCGGAATACCAGGGAATTCTGGAAGCTGCTCCATGGGTTTTAAGCTTTCTGGAAGAAGGGGCAGGAATAATTGAGGAGATTGGAATACAATTTGCTAATGTTGTTGATAACATTTCCATTTTACAAAAAGAAATGGAAAAAAACGTCATATCTGGAGAGGACATCAGTACTCTAAATGTTCTTCATATTTCAGATATTCATAATAATCCTACTGCTTTTGACTTTATCGGTCGTATTAAAGATACTTTCCATGTGGATCTGATTATAGATACCGGGGATCTTGTAGATTATGGGACAACTTTTGAACTAGACCTTTTAACACAGTTTATTCGGCAGATCCATATCCCCTATGTTTTCATTCCCGGAAATCATGAATCACCAATTGTAATAGAGCAGCTTAAGACAATTGAGAATATTATTGTCCTGGAAGAAGGAATAATAGAAATTGAAGGCTTAAGCATTGCTGGTATAGCTGATCCTGCATCTTCTTCAACAGCAATGGTTGTTGCAGATGAGAATTTAATGGAGGAGGCAGCCCAGAGATTGTACGAGACAGTCGCCCATGCTGAAAAGGTTGATATTATCGCAGCGCATAATCCCCTCTCTTTTAAATACCTGAGGAATAATAATAATTTGCTTCTTGGAGGGCATCAGCACTCGCCGTACATTAAAAAAACCGATAATTATGTGGAGATAAATGCGGGGAGTACAGGGGCTTCCGGAATCAGAGGTGTTCAAAAATTAGAGATTAATTATAGCCTGGTCCTCTTAAAGTTTCAATTGTCAGAAGAAGGCGCCTTAATTCCTTTTAGTGCCGATCTAATCAAGGTAAAACATTTTCCTTTAAATTTTAGCTTTGAACGATTTTTATTTAGTGATTAATCATTAATGCAGGAGATCATTGTTATAAATGGAAAATAGTAACTGGTATGATAAAAGATAAGTGAAGCTTGGGGACGGGAAAAAGGTAAGGGGACACACCTCTTGCAGAGGAATGTCCCCATGCAATGTCACCGTAGCGTAAGCGAAGACTTGGGGACATTCATAGGGGACATTCCCCGCTGGGGTGTGTGTCCCCATACCACTTGAAAAATGGGGTGTGTCGCCTTACCATAGCTAGTGGGAAGACGATGGAACCGTCCCCATGCTTTGCGTCCCGAGCGATTAAGTAACCTATTGGCTGAGTAG
>JAUSPO010000170.1 GCA_030656575.1 Bacillota bacterium | reverse complement strand
GTAATCTTGAAATATCTTTGAAGACAGGACTGAGGTCCTCCCGTTATGATCATGTGGAAGATTTTCTTTGCCGTATTACCGGAGCAGAAGGGGCACTTGTGGTCAACAATAATGCCGGGGCCGTTTTCCTGGCACTTAACTCCCTGGCTGCCGGAAGAGAAGTTATTGTTTCCAGGGGAGAGCTGGTGGAAATTGGTGGTTCTTTTCGGCTGCCGGAGGTAATGACATCCAGCGGCGCGGTTTTGGCGGAGGTGGGAGCCACAAACAGGACGTATCTTAAAGATTACAGGGGAGCCATAAATGAAAGGACTGCCCTGCTGTTGAAAGTCCATACCAGCAACTATAAAGTCATGGGCTTTACTGCAGCTGTTAATTCCCGTTTGCTTGTGGAATTGGGAAAAGAATATGGTCTGCCTGTTATGGATGATCAGGGCAGTGGGGTGCTTGTGGATCTCTCAAAGTATGGCCTGCCCTATGAACCCAGAGTCCAGGATGCTGTCACTGCCGGTGTGGATATTGTCACTTTCAGCGGAGATAAGCTTCTGGGTGGACCTCAGGCGGGCCTGATTGTTGGCAAAAAAAGATACCTGGAAAAGATCAGGAAAAACCAGCTCATGAGAGCTCTGCGTGTGGATAAGCTTACGCTGGCTGCACTGGAAAGTACTTTACGCCTTTATCTTGATGAAGAAAAGGCTTTAAAAGAAATACCTGTCTTACGTATGCTTACCGTGTCCGGCGATCTCCTCAAAAAACGGGCTGAAATTCTTGTGAGGGAGCTCCGGGAGAAGGTGGGAGAAAGCTGCCGGGTTGGGATCTCCCAAGAGAAGGCAAGAGTAGGAGGCGGTTCAATGCCCCTGGTTTCCCTGCCAAGCTTTCAGGTAACTCTGGATTGTCCACAGATAAAGCCGACAGCGCTTGCGGAAAGATTGCGTTGGGGGAGACCGCCGGTTGTTGCCCGAGTCAGGAATGAGAAGGTTTTGCTTGATTTACGTTCTCTCAGGGAAGAGGAAGACAGGCTTTTACTGGAAGCGGTTCTGGATATACTCTCACAGAAACAGACAGGAAAATGAGGTAGGGATAAAAATGATTATCGGTACTGCAGGGCATGTGGATCACGGAAAAACAGAACTGATCAAGGCCTTAACAGGAATAGATACGGACCGCCTCAAAGAGGAGAAAGAGAGGGGTATTTCCATTGATCTGGGTTTTGCCCCTTTTACCCTTCCCGGCGGCAGACTGGCTGGCGTAGTTGATGTGCCGGGTCATGAAAGGTTTATTCATAACATGCTGGCGGGTGTGGGAGGAATTGACCTTGTTTTAATGGTGATCGATGCCACAGAAGGAGTTATGCCCCAGACAAAGGAACATCTCGATATCCTTGAATTACTCCGTATTAATAAGGGCATGGTGGTGATCACAAAGACAGATCTGGTCGATGAGGAATGGTTGGAGATGGTTCTCGATGAGGTTAAAAACAGACTCGAGGGAACATTTCTTGCCGATGCGCCCATCCACCTTGTATCCGCAGTAACGAATAAAGGAATCCAGGAACTGAAAGAGGAACTGGCAATATTAGCTGAAACGATTACCGAAAAAGATAAGGATGCTCCACTGCGTATTCCACTGGACCGTGTTTTCTCCATTGCCGGGTTTGGGACTGTGGTTACCGGCACTATCTTACGGGGAAAAGTCAGGGTGGGTGAGATGGTCGAGATTATTCCTCCAGGCAAAACCTTCAGGGTAAGAGGGATCCAGGCGCACGGAAAAATGGTGGAGGATGCTTCTGCAGGCGAAAGGGCAGCTTTAAATCTGGCAGGACTGGAAAAAAGAGAGGTGCTCAGGGGGAGTGTGGCAGCGGCTCCCGGGTATTTTCAGACAACCCGTCACTTAGATGGCAAGCTGAAGCTTCTTTCTTCAGCATCCAAGCCTCTGCTTAACCTGTCTCCTGTACATTTTTACCTGGGCACTGCCAGGGTGGTGGCCGAATTGTATTTGCTCGATGCAAGTGAGCTGCAGCCTGGGAAAGAGGGGTTCGTTCAATTCAGGCTTGATAAGCCCCTTGTTGCCCAGCGGGGTGATCGTTTTATCATCCGTTCTTATTCACCGATGGTAACCATCGGAGGAGGTATTGTTCTTGATGAACGCCCTCCCCGCCTGAAACGATTTAAACCGGGTAATATTGAAAGACTTGAGGATCTTGAAAAAGATGATCCCCTCCCATTTGTTTTGCAGAAGTTAATAGCAGCCCAGGGGGCTGGTCTGCATGAATTAGAACAGTTGAGTAAAATGGGGAAGGAGCAGTTAAACATTCTGCTTGAGAGGGCTGTGGAAGAGGACAAGGCTGTTTTGATAGGTGATTACTGGATTGCGGACGATACAAGGGAAATGTGGGAGAGAGCGTTCCTTAAGGAGTTGGAAAACTTCCACCACCAAAAGCCCCTTTTGCCCGGTATGCAAAAAGCCCAGGTGGGAGGAGTATTACCCAGGAAAATAACAGGACGGACCTACGATTCTTTCCTTGATTACCTGAAACAAAAAGGCCTTATCAATATAAAAGAGGAATTAATCAGCAGGAAAGATTTCTCTCCAAGCCCCAACGCTGTCCAGGAGAAGAAGCTGGAGAAAATACTTGAAGTTTTTCAGAAGGAAGGTTTAAATCCGCCTATTCTAAAAGATCTGTGGACAAATCTGAAAATGAAGAAAGAAGAAGGAGAAGACTATCTGGATTTCCTGGTTTATAAGGGGGATCTTGTCAGGATCAATGAGGAAGTCTATTTGCATAATGTGCCCTATTTCAACTGTGTGGATCTCTTAAAGGAATACTTCACAAGGAATACAAGTATTACCCTGGCCCAGTACAGGGATTTAATTCAGAGTTCACGCAAGTATGCACAGGCCCTCCTGGAGCATTTCGATGGCTGTAAGTACACCCGTCGCGTCGGTGATGAAAGGGTTTCCTGGAAATTTTCCCTCCCTTGTAAAAATATTTTGAAATGATTAAAGAATAAGGCTTTAAAATATAGAACTAAATAAGCAGGATTTTATTTTATAGGTGTCGAAACTAGAAAATGTCTGTAAAAAGGCAACTATATTATATTTCCTGTTATTTTTTTATGCTACTTTTCTTATAATTTTTAATAATGTTACAAGGGAGGTGTTTTGGGGAAAAATCTGGTGATAAATGTAGAGTGTAAACGGCTGTGTGTTCTCCAAGTTTAATTTCATGAAGAAGTAGTTTATCAATCTAAAAGGGATAACAACTTCTCTAGCGAGGTATGAAGATGAATACAGAAATTCAAAGCTTTATCCAGAAGTATGATTTGCTAGGGTGCATTCAATGCGGAAGATGTACCGGCGGTTGTCCGGTTACTGTTCGTACCAGCTTAAATGTTCGCCGTTTTGTGTACAATGCGCTCGACGAGAATATGTTGGACGATCTGGCCAAGCTGCCTGAGGTATGGGATTGTACTGCATGTAATACATGCGCGGTCAGATGCCCTAAGGGTTTGAAACCTGTGGAAGTGCTCATCGGTCTGAGGAATATCCTTGTTGAAAGCGGTGTTGTTCAGCCTGCAGTAAGAGATGCTCTGGAGAGTGCTTTCAGGGAAGGTAACCCGTGGAAGAAATCAAGGGCAACCCGCTCCGATTGGATGGATGGGTTGGAAGTAAATATTGTTGAGCCTGGCGAGAAAGTGGAAAACCTGATCTTTGTCTGCTGCACCATTGCTTATGACCCCAAAGTGCAGGTTATTGCCAAAAATCTGGTCAAGGTCTTGAACAAGTCGGGTGTTGATTACGGTTTTATCGGGAACGATGAAACCTGCTGTGCCAGCGAGGTGTATAACCTCGGAGAAGTGGGTGAAGAAGGTCTTTTTGATATGATGGTGGAAGATAATACGGAGTTACTGAATAGTTATGACGCTGCAAGAATTGTGGCAATCTCTCCCCATTGTTACTCGGCTTTCAAGAAACAGTATCCAAACCTAAAAGCTGAAGTGATTCACTATACCCATCTGGTGAAAGAACTTCTCGAAGACAAGAAGTTAGAGTTAACAAAGGAACTTCCCAAAAAAATTGTGTTTCACGATCCCTGTTTTCTGGGTAAACAAAATAATGTTTTCGATGAACCGCGCTATATCCTGAGCCAGATACCCGGAGCTGAGCTGGTGGAGTTTGACCGCAGCAAACAGCGCAGCCTTTGCTGTGAGGGGGGCGGCGGCAAAATGTGGGTGGAAACAGAGTCCCGCAAGGAGCGCCTTGCAGAAACAAGGATCGGTGACGCAAAAGACTTAGGTGCAGGGTTGGTAGCCGTTGCATGCCCCTTCTGCTTCCTGACGATGGACGATGCCCTCAAAGCAAAAGGTTTCGAAGAGGAGATGCGTGTGGCGGAAATCCTGGAGATTTTGGGAGAACTGATTGATTAGAAATAAGCAAAAAGTCGTAGGAGGTGGAAAAATTTATGAAGACATTTGTCTGTATCAAGAGAGTACCTGATACCTCTGAATCAGTAGTGAAAGTGGATGCTTCGGGTAAAGACGTGGACAGCAGCAAATTTTCTTTCGATATTAATGACGCGGATAATTATGCTGTTGAAGAAGCCGTCCTTATTAAAGAGGCTAATGGAGGAACCGTTCAGGTCATATGCGCAGGCCCCCAGGATTCCGATGTGATGATCCGTATGGCACTGGCTAAGGGCGGTGACAGCGCTGTACGTATTGATGACCCGAGGATAAATTCGTTAGATCCCCTCAAGGTGGCTAAAGTTCTGGCCGCTGTGATCAAAAGTGAAGAGTTTGATCTGGTCTTAACAGGCTGCATGGCTGCCGATGATGGTGGAATGGCTGTAGGAGTCGCTTTGGCTGAGGAACTGGGTGTGTCCCATGCTGCCATGGTGAAAAAGGTCCAGGTTGAAGATGGCAAGGTCAGGGTCCAAAGGGAGCTGGAAGGCGGGATTTCCGAGGTAGTTGAGATTACGTTGCCGGCAGTCCTTACAATTCAGACGGGTATTAATGAGCCCCGTTATGCTCCCATCAAAGGAATCCGGCAGGCCCAGAAGAAAGAACTGAAGGTATTGAAAATTGAAGACTTGGGTCTTGATGAAAATGAAGTAAATGAAGCCAGTTCACTTATTGAGCTGCAGAATCTTTATATGCCTGAGGTGGTTTCCAATGCGGAAGTAATTGAGGGAGAACCTGAGGAAAAAGCGGAAATCATGGCTACTAAACTGGTGAAAGGAGGTCTGCTGTAAAATGGGTGCTATTTATGTCTTAGCCGAACACCGTCAAGGGGTATTGCGTGATATTACTCTGGAGATGCTTACCAAGGCATCACAACTTTCTGAAAAAATGGGCGGGGAAATTGTAACAGTCCTTATTGGCAGCAGTGTTGACTCCTTTGCTGAAAAGTTGGCCGGATACAGTGACAAAGTTCTCTATGTGGATGATCCCCTCTTTGCCGATTATAACTCTGATAAATACCAGAAGGTCCTGGTGGAGTTAATTAATCAAGACAAGCCCGAACTGGTTATGATCGGTCATACCACTCAGGGTGTTGACCTGGCCCCGGCGCTGGCTGTAGAGATGAAACTTCCTTTCGTGACTGATGTAATAGACTTAGAGTTTGCCGATGGCAAACCCCAGCCTGTGCGCTCGTACTACTCGGGGAAAGTTAACGCCAATTTTGCTTTTAAAGGCGAAGCTCCTTATTTAATCACTTTCAGGGAGTCCACCCTGGAGGTTGCCGAACCATCCAAACAGGGGAAGGTAGAGAAGATTGAGTCTCCCTTAAAGGAAGAATTGGATTATCGCAGGTTTATTGAATACGTTGAAGCAGAAGTGGGAGATGTGGATATCACTCAATCAGAGATTCTTATCGCTGTGGGCCGTGGACTTCGGGAAGAAAAAAATATGGCCATCATAGAGGATCTGGCAAAGGCGGTTAAAGGTGATATCTGCGGTTCCCGTGCAGCAACTGATGCAGGTTGGCTGGCTCATGATCGCCAGGTGGGCACCTCAGGAAAAACCGTTAAGCCCAAGCTTTACATTGCTATCGGTATTTCCGGAGCGTTCCAGCATCTGGCTGGGATGAAGGGGGCAAAAACTATTGTCGCCATTAACAAGGATCCTGATGCTCCCATTTTTTCTGTAGCTGACTTTGCTATCGTTGATGATCTTTTCAAAGTGATTCCAAAGTTAACTGAGAAACTGAAAGAGCTGAGGGGTTGAGTTAAGGATAGTTTAAAAAATCTAAGACAAGAGTAGTTATTCTTTGTTGGAGGATGAAAGAAAGCAATGAACAACAAACCCAAAATAGGTGTCTATGTATGTCACTGCGGGGTCAATATCTCCAAAATGGTGGATGTTGATGCCGTTACAGAGTTTGCTTCTCATTTGCCCAATGTAAAAGTGGTACGTAACTATTCCTATATGTGTTCTGACCCCGGACAGCTCCTGATGAGGGAAGATATTAAAAATGAAGGGTTAAACCGTGTCGTGGTGGCTTCCTGCTCTCCACGCATGCACGAAATGACTTTTCGCAAGACCCTGGCAGCGGCGGGGCTTAATCCATATTTTTTAGAAATGGCGAATATCAGGGAGCAGTGCTCCTGGGTTCATGAGGATCGTGAAGATGCAACAGGAAAGGCTAAAAAAATAGTTTCTTCCGCTGTTGCAAAGGTAAGGTTGTTGGAAGCCCTGTATGAAAGCGAGGTTAATGTAGAGCCTGCCACCTTGATCATTGGGGCAGGTATTGCGGGGATCCAGGCGGCCCTGGATATAGCAAATGCCGGTTTTAAAGTATATCTGGTAGAGAAAAGTCCTTCGGTGGGCGGGAAGATGTCCCAGCTTGATAAAACATTCCCGACCCTTGATTGTTCCGCCTGTATCCTTACTCCCAAAATGGTCGATGTTGCCGCTCATCCAAATATAGAGCTGATGACCTATTCCAAGGTAGAAGAAATCACCGGTTATGTGGGTAACTTCCAGGTAAAAGTCCGTAAAAAGGCCCGATATGTGGATATGGACAAGTGTACCAGCTGCGGCGTCTGTGCTGAGGAATGCCGCCTCGCCGGAAGGATTCCAAGTGAATTTAATGAGAATATGGGAAAGCGGTCTGCAATTTATCTTCCTTTTCCCCAGGCTGTTCCCGCAAAATATACTATCGATCCGGAGCGCTGTCTTTTCCTGACAAGGGGCAAATGCGGGAAGTCTCCCAAGTGTGTTGATGCCTGCCTGGCGGGTGCCGTCAACTTTGAGCAGCAGGATGAGATCGCCGAGTTTAAAGTAGGGACTGTGATCGTCGCTACAGGTTATGATGTATTTGATGCGGCCAAAAAGCCTGAGTATGGTTATGCAGAATATGAGAATGTGATCACCGGGCTGGAACTGGAGCGCCTGGTATCTGCTTCAGGTCCCACCGGAGGCGATATTCTCATTGGTAAAGGAGAGAATGCTTTTGTTCCCAAGGAGATAGCTTTTATCAAATGTGTAGGATCACGGGATAAAAGTGTGGGGAATGAATATTGCTCTCGTGTATGCTGTATGTATACGGCAAAGCTTGCTCACCTGGTTGGAGAAAAAATACCGGATGCTAATGTGCGGGTTTATTATATGGATGTACGGGCTTTCGGCAAGGGATTCGAAGAGTTTTATGACCGGGTACGTCGGGAAGGAGTCCGCTATATCCGCGGAAATCCATCTGAGATATTCAAGAGGGGTGACAAGCTTGTGGTTAAGGTGGAAGATACCCTCACAGCCACCCCCCTGGAAGATGAAGTCGATCTTGTGGTTCTGGCGGTAGGTCTCGAGCCCCGTAAAGATGTAAGGGAAGTTATTGACCTGCTGCGTCTTTCCCAGTCGTCAGACAAGTTTTTCCTTGAGGCTCACCCCAAGCTTGCCCCGGTTGATACCGCAACTGATGGGGTCTTTTTGGCCGGATGCGCCCAGGGTCCCAAGGATATTCCCGATACTGTAGCCCAGGCCAAGGGAGCGGCATCCTCTGCCCTTGTTCTGCTTTCCAGCGGAAAAGTTAAGATCGGGGCCCAGATTTCCTTTGTAAACGAGGCAACCTGCAGGGGATGCGGTTACTGTGTGGATATTTGTCCCTATGGTGCCATTGAACTGGTAGAGATTAACCGTATGGGTAATATCCTTTCGGTGGCCAGGGTAAATGATGCTTTATGTAAGGGCTGTGGTGCCTGTGCAGCTGGCTGTCTATCAGGTTCTGTCCAGCAAAGATCCTTTATGGATAGGCAAATACTGCCACAAATTGCTGTATTGGGGGTCATGAGATGAGTGAGCAGTTTCAACCTAACGTTGTGGCTTTTTTATGTAACTGGTGTTCCTACGCTGGTGCTGACCTTGCTGGAACCAGCAGGATAAAATACCCTCACAACCTTAATGTGATCAGGGTGATGTGCAGTGGAAGGGTAAACCCGCTTTTTGTGATTAATGCTTTCCAGCAGGGTGCCGACGGAGTTCTCATTTCTGGCTGCCATCCTGGTGACTGTCACTACATGGAAGGGAATTTTTATGCTCGCCGCAGGTTTTCACTGATGAACGAGCTTCTGGAATACGTAGGAGTAGAACCCGGACGCTTTAATATGAGTTGGGTTTCTGCCTCTGAAGGTGCGAAGTGGAAAGATGTAGTGGCAGGGGTAGTTGAAAAAGCCAAAGAAGCCGGGCCTTTTGACCAATTCCGGCGTAATAAGATAAACTGGTAGAGGAGGGGGATCCCTTGGTAGACCTGGAAAAAATGAGAACCATAGCCAAAGAGACCGTCTCCCGCGATGATGTCAGATATCTCATCGGATGGAGGCAGGGAACGTACGGCTTCAGAGTATCTCCGCATTTTATGAAAGGGCCGGAGGAAGCTGAAAAGCTTATTTTTTCACCCCTTTGCAGTAATAATCTGGCCACCTATCTCACATTAACAGAAAAGCTCCCGGTTCCCCGGGGGGAACAACCCGACAGTCGCAAAATTGCCGTTATGGTTAAAGGTTGCGATAGCCGTGCTGTTGTGCAGCAGTTAATTGAGAAGGGGATTGAAAGAGAGAGAGTGTTTGTTATTGGTTGCCCCTGTGAGGGGGTTCTTGATTTAAAAAAGGTTGAAGAAAAATTTCCCGGTATCCTTTCTCCGGTGGAGGTTGAGTGGAGTGGTGACAAGATCATCTTTACCCTGCCCGACGGTGTAAAAGAGGTGCCAAAAGGTGAAGTGCTGGCTAAGAAATGCCTGAGCTGCCGTTATCCCAATCCTGTTATGTCAGACATAACGCTTTGGGATGAGGTTAAGTCCTTGGGAGATGGAAACTATGAAGATGTTAAGGAAATGGAGGAAAAGAACCCACAGGAAAAATGGTCGTTTTGGAAGGATAAATTTTCCAGCTGCATAAGGTGTTACTCTTGTCGTAACGTTTGCCCTATGTGCTACTGTGAGGACTGTGTGTTGGATAGGCTGAATCCCCAGTGGATAAATAGATCTGCAAATATCTCTGAAAACAGCGCGTTTCAACTGGCCCGTGCATTCCACCTGGCCGGGCGCTGTATTGAGTGCGGGGAATGTGAAAGGGTTTGCCCGGTGGATATTCCACTGATGGCATTAAACAGGAAGCTCGCCAAAGAGGTTCGGGAGCAGTATGAATTCGAACCAGGGCTTGATCCTGAGTCCAAGCCGTTCCAGTCCAGTTACCGTCCAAATGACAAGGAAGATTTTATTCTCTAGAGGTGGGTGATATGGATAGTATGAAACTAAGCAAAGATAAGTTAAATAGTTTTGTTGCCATACTGGCTGAGCAAAAACAACTTTATATGCCACAGGCAGAAGGGGAAACTCTTAAGTATTCCCCGGTAAATGCTAAAGTTCAGCCTGATTTAGTCTTTTCAAATACGGCTGTTCCTGCTAAAAGTGTTGTTTTCCCTCAGGTGGAGACATTATTCCGCTATGAAGTAGAGAAAACGGATATAAAGATGCCAGCCGGGGAAGAAGAAAGAGTGCTTTTGGGAGTCAGGCCATGTGATGCCAGGGCTATGTCAATTGTGGATAATCTTTTTTCCTGGGATGTGGATGATCCATATTATCTAGGGAAGCGGGAAAAGACAATTGTAGTAGGCTTGGCCTGCCAAAAGCCCGGTGTTAACTGTTTTTGTTCGTCTGTAGGAGGAGGCCCGGCATCTACAGAAGGGCTGGATGTGCTTCTTACTGACTTGGGCGAGAGCTTTCTTGTAAAGCCCCTTACAGAAAAGGGAGAGAAGCTTTGCCAGGCAGCCGGAGAGATTTTTGAAGAAGCCTCAAGTGACGATTTGAACAGTGCAGAAAAGCTTCACCAGGAAGCGGCTGCTTTGATTAGCAGAAGTATTGAAACCGGGGGTATTCCGGAGAAATTGCCGGGCCTTTGGGAGAGTGGGATCTGGAAAGAAGTCTCAAATGCCTGCCTGGGATGTGGGATTTGTACGTTCCTTTGTCCTACCTGCCACTGTTTTGACATTCAGGACGAGATTGAGGGTTTTGAAGGCCGGCGGTGCAGGATGTGGGATTCCTGTATGTTCGGTGAATATACCCTTCACACCTCAGGCCACAACCCCCGTCCAACACGCCGGGAGCGTACACGCAACCGCATTAATCACAAGTACAACTACTTTGTTCAAAAGTTCGACGTAATCGCTTGCGTCGGCTGTGGACGGTGTATCAGCTCCTGCCCGGTCAATATCGATATAATCGAGATTCTGCAGCAGGTAAAGGAGGCGCAATAATGTGTGATAACGCTAATCCTTATGTTCCCTATATGGCAACAATTGAGGATACCTGGTATGAGACCTTGGGCGATCGCTGCGTCAAGACTTTCAAAGTAACACTGGATGACGCTGCGGCACGGGACTGCTGGAGCCATAAGCCGGGGCAGTGTGCCATGGTCGGTCTTCTAGGCGTCGGGGAAAGCATGTTCTGCATTTCCTGTTCCCCCACCGAGGGTGATTTTTTGCGCTTTTCAATAATGCGTGCCGGTAAAAATACCCAGGCGCTCCACGAACAGGAGATTGGCGATAAAATTACCGTGCGCGGTCCTTACGGCAATAACTTCCCCATGGATGACTGGAAAGGGAAGCATATTATTACCATCGGCGGCGGTATCGGTCAGGCGCCTCTGCGTCCTATTGTGGAATATGTAAAGGCTAACCTTGACCAGTATGCGGGCCTGACCATGATCTATGGCGCCCGTACTTCAGGAGACCTCTGTTTTAAGGGCGAGTTTGAGGATATGTCCAAACGTGATGACCTCTCCTGCCATATGACCATCGACTTGGAAGAAGAGGGCTGGAATTATAATGTTGGTTTTGTGCCTACTATGCTGATGGATGTAAATCCATCACCTGAGAATGCCATTGCCATTACCTGTGGCCCTCCGATTATGATCAGGTTTGTTCTGGAAAACCTCAAGAAGCTGAATTTTGCTGATGAGCAGATCTATACAACTCTTGAAAACAGAATGAAGTGCGGCTTTGGTAAGTGTGGACGCTGTAATGTGGGCAGTCTGTATGTCTGCAAGGATGGACCGGTTTTCAGTTATGCAACCCTTAAAGATGTTCCAGAGGCGTTTGCCTAAAACAGAGACATTTATGATCTTAAGAGTGATAACTGAGGGGGCTAATTTATCTTTAGCCCCTTTTGTCTTTTGTTCCCCGATTAATACATATTATTGCTGCAGCTAATTTATAATAAGGGTAACTACTCATATAGAGGGTAGCGAGACTCGGGGACGGTTCGATTGTCCTCGTAGCGAAGCGAAGAGCCGGAGGGAAGACGATGGAACCGTCCCCGTGTCTCGCGGGGTAAATTTTTGCCCTGAGTAGATGCTAAAAAAAGCATTTTGTCTTGATCTGCATACAGCAAAGAATTATATTTAGTATAAGGAAGTGATTTATCGTGGAACAGTATGGGCAGGTTATGGAATTGAAGAGTGATAATAAGGCACTGGTGAAAGTACGTCAGCATCTTTCCTGTGGAAAATGCGGCCGTTGTGCAGGTTTTTTCGGGGATCCCGAACAACGGGATCATATTCTGGTGGAAGTAAACAATCCTATTGGAGCCCAAAAAGGGGAGCTGGTCCGTCTTGAGGCCAAAGCTCATGAGATGCTCTTGGCAGCATTCCTCCTTTATTTTGTGCCCCTTATAGGCCTTCTTGCAGGCGTGTTTCTGGGCCGCAATTGGGCGATTGCAAGGGGGATAGCTGGAAATCCTGATCTGTGGGGGCTTCTAACCGGACTGGTTCTTATGGTTGTGTTTTTTCTCTTTTTACGGGTACAGGAGGGAAATTTCAAGCGGGGAAAACGATTTAAAGCTATAATTACTTCCGTTGTCTCCGAGGAAGAAATTCCTGCAGATTCAGTAGAATAGGGTTTCAGTCACATGTCTTCAGTCACAATCTACGTTCAGGCGCATATGGAAAAAAATATATTGCATGATCACTGTATCTATGGTAAAATATTTTTCAAATTAATAGTTACCTCATCTCTTTAACTGAGGTGAGGTAGAGGTGCGGTTGGTAATAAGTACGTCCGGGTAGAGCAGGGGACTTCATGAACCGAACGGAAAGGGACCACCGCCGAAGATTTTAGCATATCCCAGGGCTAAAGTCTGGTTTGTCAGTGAATAACTGGCGGACTGTCACCGGGGGGAAGCCCTTTCTGCCCGGTGGAGCGCTATCTCACTAAGGGTTGTAAGAGGTTTGCGTGGGCTGTTGAAACGGCTGGCGGTTAGACCTGTTAGTCGTTTTTTAATTTCCAGGGAGGAGTATTAGGGATGAAATTAGCAGGAACGATGAATATTAACAACAGGCAGCATCTTGAAATAGGTGGATGCGATACTGTGGATCTGGCCAGGAAATACGGGACCCCCCTTTATGTCATGGATGAAGAATTATTAAGGGAGAACTGCCGACGATATAGCAATGCGCTTAAGAACAGCTATTCCCTGGGAAAAATTATTTATGCGGGTAAGGCTTTTCTGGTCAGGGCAATGGCAAGTCTAGTTAATGAAGAAGGGCTTGGAATGGATGTTGTTTCCGGAGGAGAATTATACACGGCTCTGAAAGCAGGTTTTCCGTCGGAAAACCTTTATTTTCATGGGAACAACAAATCCACCTCTGAATTAACGGAAGCTCTTCAAAGCGGTGTGGGGAGAATAGTAGTGGACAGTCTTCCGGAATTGCAGGAACTGGCCCAGCTAACAAAGGAATATAACCGGAAAACGTCACTTTTTTTGCGTATTAAGCCAGGAATAGAGGCACATACCCACGACTATATTCAAACGGGACAAGATGATTCAAAATTCGGCTTCGGGTTTTCCGATGCCATGGAAGCTGTCCGCCTGGCCCTTGCATCAGCCCCTTATCTGGAACTAAAGGGATTTCACTGCCATATAGGTTCACAGATATTCCAACTGGAGCCCTTTCGCCTGGCAGCAGGGGTTATGTTAAAATTTATGTCTGATGTCAGGGCTAAAACTGGGTTTGTGGCAGCAGAATTGGATATTGGCGGAGGTTTGGGTATACGATATGAAAAAGATGATAACCCTCCGTCTATTGAATCTTTTGTGGAAAATATTGCAAGCGCCGTGCGGGAAGCGGCAGAGAGGGAAAATTTTCCTCTGCCGGAACTGCTGCTTGAGCCGGGTCGTTCAATAACTGGTGAGGCAGGTATTACTTTATACCGTGTCGGGATTATTAAGGATATTCCCGGGGTGAGGCGCTATGTTGCTGTTGACGGCGGGATGATGGATAATATCCGTCCTGCCCTCTACCAGGCATCTTATGAGGCTTTGCTGGCAAATAAGGCCTCACAGGAGCCCGTTGAGAAAGTAACCATTGCAGGTAAGGCCTGTGAATCCGGTGATATTCTCATAGAAAATGCTCTTATTCCTCAGGCCGAAAAAGATGATTTACTTGCCGTATTCAGTACAGGAGCCTATTGTTACTCCATGGCCAGTAACTATAACCGCAACCCCAGGCCTGCCGTGGTCTTTGTAAAAAACGGAGAATCAAGAATTGTAGTGCGCAGAGAAAAATACGAAGACCTCATCGCCCTGGATGAATAGTGACACGGGTATAGTGACATGGGTAGTGACACGGGTAGTGACATGGGGACGGGGTTGTTGTCAACTTTTTCATAGTGACATGGGGACGGGGTTGTTGTCACATTATTACTGTATAAACCGATAACATCCCAGAAAGGGCGGTTGGTGCCGTTATGAGGTTTACTAAGATGCACGGATTAGGAAATGATTTTATTATTATTGAGAATATGGAAAACAAGATTGATCCTGTTTATCTGGCAAAACAGGCACCCGGTCTTTGCAATAGGAATTTTGGAATAGGAGCAGACGGACTGGTTATTTTAGCTTCTTCCAGTAAAGCCCCTTTCCGCATGAGTATTTTTAACCCCGACGGCAGTGAACCTGAGATGTGCGGTAATGCTATCCGCTGTCTGGCAAAATATGTTTGGGATAGAAGACTGATCAATGAAACCACTTTTTCTTTTGATACTGCTGCCGGAATCAAAGAGGTCAACCTGTTAATAGGCGGGCAGGGGGGTGATGCTGTAAGGGTAGATATGGGAGAACCTGTTTTGGATAGAGAAAAAATTCCTGTAGAGGGCAGCTCCCGGCAGGCTATTAATGAAAGCATATCAATAGGTGAAAAAGAACTTATCTTTACAGCAGTAAGTATGGGGAACCCTCACTGTGTAATTTTTGTTCCTGATCTTGAGGCAGCCCCGTGGAAAAGCTGGGGAGCAGTCCTTGAGAAGGAGCCTCTTTTTCCAAAAGGAACGAATGTTGAATTTGTGGAGATCATGAATTCAGGGGAAATAAAAGTAAAGGTTTGGGAAAGAGGAGTAGGCCCTACCCTTGCTTGCGGAACGGGAGCCTGTGCTGCGGTTGTGGCAGGTGTGTTAACAGGACAACTGTTAAATGCAGTAGTGGTTCATCTTCCAGGGGGAGACTTACTGATAAACTGGGAGAAAAGCAAAAAAGTATACATGGAAGGCCCTGCTGTGGAAGTTTTCACAGGCGAGGTTTAAATAAGGGATGTAACTACTCAGAGGAAAGCATAAGAAAGACACGAGAACCGTCCCCGTGTCTTTTCCTGGCGAGGTCCAGTTAAAAGATTAATAATAGGAGGTTCGGGAAATGGAGCGTACTGCTGATCGTATTCGTCAGTTGCCGAGGTACTTGTTTGCTGAGATTGACAAAAAAGTTCAGATAGCATTGGAAAAAGGTGTCGATGTGATCAAGCTGGGCATAGGAGACCCCGATTCCCCTACACCCGATTATATCATCAGGCGCATGCAGGAAGAGGTGGTCAAACCCCAAAATCATTCTTATCCACCAGATGAAGGAGTTAAAGAATTCAGGGAAGCAGTGGCGGACTATTACCAGGGCAGGCATGGTGTTGAACTGGATCCAAAAAAAGAAATAGTGCCCCTTCTCGGTTCAAAGGAAGGGATTGCACATATTGCTTTTTGTTTTACTAACCCAAAGGATGTGAACCTTGTTCCCGATCCGGGTTATCCAGTCTATGGAATCGGGACCCTTTTTGCAGGTGGAACTCCTCAAATCATGCCCTTACTTAAGGAAAAGGGGTTTTTACCTGATTTAAGGCAGATACCCGTGGAAGCAGCACGCCGGGCGAAACTGATGTTCCTGAATTACCCCAATAACCCGACCGGTGCTGTGGCAACCAGGGAGTTTTTCGAGGAGGCAGTGGAATTTGCCAGGGAGTATAATCTTATCATTTGTCATGACGCCGCATATAATGAGATTGCCTTTGACGACTACCGCCCTACCAGTTTTTTGGAAATAAAAGGCGCAAAAGATGTAGCCATAGAATTCGGTTCACTGTCCAAAACTTTTAATATGACCGGATGGCGTATTGGTTATGCTGTTGGAAACAGCACTGCTGTCGAAGCTCTATACCGCTTTAAGACCAATGTGGACTCCGGACTTTTTAAAGCAATTCAGTATGCAGGGGTGGAAGCATTAACGAATCCTATGATGGAACCTTTTGTGGAAAATTTGCGAAATATGTATCAAGGCAGAAGGGATCTTGTAGTTAACGCCCTGCAGGAGATAGGATGTCCGCTGGAGCCCCCAAAAGCATCTTTTTATATCTGGGCCCCCGTGCCTGAAGGTTATACTTCAGAGGAGTTTGTTTCCTATATCCTGGAGAATACAGGAGTCGTGGTAACTCCCGGTAGAGGATTTGGAAAGTATGGAGAAGGATATTTCCGAATTGCTCTTACTGTGGATGAGTCCAGACTCCAGGAAGCCATGGAGCGAATAAAAGGTGTCGTTAGGTACAGTTAACGGTAACTTTCACACAAGTTTTTCAATATACTAATAACTAAACTAAAGGAGTTGGTTTCATGGCGGGGTACAATGTTGCTGTTGTTGGTGTTACGGGTATGGTTGGGCAGACATTTATCAAGGTGCTTTTGGAAAGAAAATTTCCTATAAAAAATTGGAAGCTATTGGCCTCATCACGTTCTGCAGATAAAAAAATAACAATTAACGGTCGGGATTACCCTATTGAAGAAGCCAGGCCTGAGTCTTTTGAGGGTGTTGATTTTGCTTTTTTCAGTGCCGGAGGAGATGTGAGCGAGGCTCTTGCTCCGGAAGCGGTGAAGAGAGGCACTGTGGTAGTGGATAACAGCAGCGCTTTTCGTATGGACCCGGAAGTACCCCTGGTTGTTCCCGAAGTTAATCCTGAAGCTGCCTTCAAACATAAAGGACTTATTGCCAATCCTAATTGTTCTACGATTCAAATGGTTGTTGCCCTGCAGCCCCTGCACATGGCGGCAGGATTGAAGAGGGTGGTGGTGGCAACTTATCAGTCTGTTTCAGGAGCAGGGAAAGAAGCTGTTGACGAACTGATGGCTCAAAGTGATGCTGTTTTAAACAGTAAAGAAGTGGTAAAAGAAAGGATCCCCTATAAGGGGGCCGCAAAGCATCATCAGATTGCATTTAATATGGTGCCTCAGATAGATGTCTTTGAAGAAGACGATTATACGAAAGAAGAAATGAAAATGATTAGGGAAACTCGGAAAATTATGGGGATACCGGACTTAGCTATAACAGCAACTACGGTTAGGGTCCCTGTCTTAAACGGACATTCAGAGGCTGTTAATGTGGAATTCCAGTCGCCCCTTTCACCTGAAGAAGCACGTGCTGCTCTCTCAAAGTTTCCCGGAATAATAGTGGTTGATAATCCATCAGAACTGCTTTACCCAATGCCTGTTGACACCGAGGGTAAAGATGAGGTTTTTGTAGGCCGTATCCGTTACGACCGCTCTGTCCCTTATGGCCTGAACATGTGGGTTGTGGCTGATAATATTCGGAAGGGCGCTGCCACCAATTCCATCCAAATTGCTGAACTGCTTATATAGGGGACATTCCCCGTTTCATGAGGGGTGTGTCCCCATACCTTAGCCTATGACATAATATAAATATTTATGAGGTGAGAATTGTTGAAAATTTTAGTTCAAAAATATGGAGGGACTTCTGTAACCACTCCACAGAAAAGAAAATTAATTTCAGAGCGTGTAAGGGAAGCCTTGGATGAAGGATTTAAGGTTGTTCTGGTGGTTTCAGCCATGGGGAGAAAAGACGATTCCTATGCCACTGATAAGTTAAGATCACTGGCACTGCAGGAGCATGGTGATCTTTCGAAGAGGGAACTTGATTTGATTATGTCCTGTGGAGAAATAATTTCTGCTGTAGTTGTCGCTGCATCCCTTATTGCAGAGGGAATACCCGCTTGTGCCGTAACAGGTGTTCAGGCAGGCTTTCTAACTGATGGTCACTATGGAGAAGCAGAGGTTATTGATTGCCAACCCTCAAGGATCAAAGAAATTTTACAAAAAAATGAGGTTCCTGTGGTAGCTGGTTTTCAGGGTGCGGATCACTTGGGAGAAATCAATACCCTGGGAAGAGGCGGAAGCGATACCTCGGCAGTAATCCTCGGGGCAGCTTTAGAAGCAGAAAAGGTGGAAATATTTACAGATGTAGCTGGTATTATGACCGCAGATCCTTTAATTCTGAAAGAGGCAAGGGTTATTCAGCAGATAACGTATGGTGAGGTTTGTCAACTTGCCTATGAAGGAGCGAGGGTCATACATCCCCGTGCGGTAGAAGTAGCCATGCGCAACAACGTTTCTGTTGTTGTCAGAAACCCAGAAGACCCGACCATGGGGACGTTAATCACAGGAGAGGCTGCTCTACGGGAGGGGAGTTACAGTACGCGTGGCCGTAGAGCTGTAACCGGCATTGCTCACTATACTAATCTTGTTCAGTTTATGATTGAATTAAATCATCCCGATTCCTCCCGTGAATTGGAAATTTTCCGGCGGATTGGGGAAGCAGGGGTAAATGTTGACCTGATCAGTGTATTTCCTTTGATGAAGGCTTTCACCGTTAAGGATGAGGATTGCTCCAGGGTTGAAAGTATCTTGAAGGACCTGGAACTGACCTACAAAATGGAAAAAGACTGTGCAAAGGTTTCTGTAGTTGGGGTGGGAATGCACAATATCCCGGGGGTTATGGCTCGTGTAGTAAAATCCCTAAAAGAACAAAACGTAGAAATAAGGCAATCAGGCGATTCGAATATCAGCATTTCTTTGCTTATTAAACAGCAGGATTTGCATGGGGCGATCAAAACGCTTCATGATAATTTTTACCTGGGGAAAAACGGTGAGGATGAAAAATAACCCTACTTTTTTTAAAATAAAGGGTTTTTTTCAGAAAAATAGAATACTTTAACTTACATAATTCTCAGGAGGTAAGCCTTTTGCATAGACAGACCTGGTATATGGTAGTAATGTCTTTACTTCTGGTAGGGATCGGATTTTTCCTGGGCCAGTATTATGCCATTTCCAAGGGGACGTTCTGGCAAACCAACGGGACATTTTGGAGTACTGATGATCATCCTATATTATATACGGGAAGTGACCAGGAACATGAGTTTTCTTCGATACTTCTAAATAGCTTACAATTTACTGAAGAACCTTCTGATGCTACTGAAGAACTGCAGTTCCCTTCCAAGGTTTCAAATCTATACATGGATAAGCTTGTTTCAGGGAAAGAAGCCTTGGATCACTCTTACCAGATTCTTGGAAGTGAAGCTCCAATCAATAGAGTTTATATTCCCCATTACAGCAGCGAAAAAAATCAGGCCATTGTCTGGGTTTATGAAATGAATTCGTCACCTGAAGCACACGAATACCTTAATAAGATTAACTATCGTATGGAGGAAAGTGAGACATGCGAACAATCGGAATCCTTTTTTATCGAAAATATTAAAGTATTCTATGTAAAAAGTTTGGATTATGACAGCTATTATTATCGTAAGAATAACTTTATTTACTGGTTCTCTTTTCAATCAGATGACCCCATACCCCTCTTTTTAAAATTTTACGAGCAATTCTAAACCAAAATAGAGAGTAAGAGACTTTATGTTTTCGATTGTGAATGATTTGGAGACCCTTTACCCTCCCCTTTATTGCCGCTATATTAAAGGGGAGGAAAGGGTTATTTATTTTTTTAATGGGTCATTTGGAGAAAAGGTAAATCATGAAGATAGATATAAGTTTATAACAGAGGTCGACTTTCCAATGGAATCCCTCAAACTTCTCTTTGATCTGAATCGGGCCATCCTGGGCCCGCATTTTAAAATTCCTGAAAAGAAGCTTAAAGATAAGCGTACCGTATTTGTGATTATCGGGCAGCAGCCGGGCCTTCTTGGATGCCCACTTTATATTTTTTACAAAGCTTTAACTGCTGTAAGGGCTGCCGAAAAGCTGGAAAGCCGGTTAAAAATACCGGTCCAACCTCTTTTCTGGGTTGCCAGTGAGGACCATAATATTCCCGGCCTTTTGAGAACCTTTATTCCCGCACCTGGAAGAGCGGACCGGTCAAAATCCGTCTTCCTTACCCTTTTTTCGGTCCTCCTGCAGGCATGGTTGTTCCCACACAGGATAGTATTGACAGGGTTTTAACAGAGATGGAGAGCAATACTCCAGACAGTGATTATAAACCCCAGGTAATGGAGATTCTAAGGGAAAAATCTTATGAGCCTGGCAGCTTGGGGAAATGGTTCATGAAGATGATGTCTGCCTTTTTTGCCAGGCATGGGTTATTGTTTTTTGACCCTATACAGGCATCAAGGAGCGGTTTATATACTTCTTTACTGCTTCAGGTTCTGGAAGAAGGATCGTTGATTCATGAACAGATCGCTAAACAGGATGGGAAAATCATTGACGGGGGTTTTCCCCTTCAGGCCGGGAGAACTGGACAGGAGTCCTTCATCATGATAATCTGGAATGGCAGGCGTTATGCTTTAAACCGGGAAAAAGAAAGGTTTGTTACACGGGGAAGGGAGTTATCCGTATCGAGAAAGGAACTGCAGGAGATGATTAGGCAGGAGCCGCAGCGTTTCAGCCCCAATGTTTTTTTGAGGCCGGTTTTTCAGGACAGGCTTTTCCCTAATCTGACATATGTTCCGGGGCCTGGGGAGCTTGCATATTTTGCTCAGATAAGCGGGGTTTATGAATTGTTTGGATTAACAATGCCCCCGCTGAATCCACGTCTTGGTGTAACTCTGGTAGATCCGGAGATTGTTAGGAGCCACACTTCGGCGCAAAGTTTCATCAAGAGCAGGTTGATATTTCTCCGTGTCCACAAAATTATAAATTACCTTAATATCCTTTTCATGAAGCCGTAATGTTTTTACAGCTTCATCTTTCAAACTTTTGGACACAGAAGATACAGCATCGCTTTTTTCTAAGCTGTAGCGTATTAACGGATGCAGTGAGGAATCATTACCCCAGATCGTTATGTCAGTCCCATGAATTGTTGTGAGAACTTTTACACTGCTACCAGCCACATCCTGTGCCAGTAAAGCAGATATGGAATTCGGTAAAGCATAATGGGCATGAATAATATGGGGTGAGAACTTGTTTAACACTAGGGGAAAAAGTTATTCTTCATATTTCAAATTTCCGTCCTGTGAAAAGGATACCGGATCTTTTGCAGGCATTTGCGCAAATATGCAGAATAGATAAAGGTGTTGTCCTTCTTTTGGCAGGGGACGGTGTGGAAAAGCAAAGGATCATCTCTTTATCCAGAGAGTTGGGTCTGAACAGAAATATTAAATTTGTTGGCACTTGGATTGATCCCGTGCCTCTTTTTTCTATAGCTGATCTGTTTATTCTGCCTTCTGAAAAAGAAAGTTTTGGGCTGGCAGCTCTTGAGGCAATGTCCTGTGGCGTTCCGGTGGTGGCATCAAAGACAGGAGGACTTCCTGAAGTAGTTCAGGATGGGAAAACGGGCTTCCTGGTTCCGGTCGGTGATATCGGGAGTTTAACAAGGGCGATAATGCTGCTTTTGAAAGACGAATCGCTCTACCGTAAGTTTGCTGTTAATTCACGAAAAAGAGCATTCCAATTCGCCACAAAAAGCATTATTCCCCTTTACGAGGACTTATACAAAAGTCTTTTGCCCTAAGGTTGCATGATTGACAGTTAATTTCTTCCGTGTTAAAATACTTCCATGTTTTTGGAGGCGTACTTAAAATGATTGCAATAGTTGATTACGGTATGGGGAATGTAACCAGTGTAAAAAACGGTTTTGCTTATGTTGGGTTTGATTCAGTTTTAACGGACGACCTCGATGTTCTGCGCCGCTCAAGAGCAATAGTCTTACCCGGAGTGGGGGCCTTTGGAAGCGCCATACAAGAACTTGCCCGGAAAGGCCTGGTCGACTTTCTTCGTGAAAGAGAGCGTCAGGGAACAATTATTCTGGGTATATGCCTTGGATTACAGCTAATGTTTGAACGGAGCGAAGAAGACCCGGGGATTGATGGGTTAAAATTTTTTTCCGGAGACGTGGTGCGATTTCCCCCAAATATGAAAGTGCCTCAGATAGGGTGGAACAGGGTAAATTTTAGAGATGAACCCCTTTTCAGGGGAATTCCCCAGGGTACCCATTTTTATTTTGCAAATTCTTATTTTGCCTCTGGCAGCCGGAATGAGCATCTTATGGCATGGGGAAACTATGGAGTTGATTTTGCCGCGGCAGTAAGGAAGGGAAATGTTTTTGGTTTACAGTTTCACCCTGAGAAAAGTGGGGAAATGGGACTTAAATTACTTTTAAATTTTGGAAGGATGGTCCAGGATGCAGATCATACCGGCAATTGATCTTCATGGCGGCAAATGTGTTCGCCTTTTCAAAGGGGAAAGGGATAAAGAAACAGTCTACAGCCAAAATCCTGCAGAGGTGGCTTTAAAATGGCAGTCTCAGGGGGCTGCCCGCTTACACGTGGTTGATCTGGACGGAGCTTTTGAAGGAAGACAAGTGAACTCGTCTGTGATTGCCAGTATTGCGTCTTCTCTTCACATACCGCTCCAGCTTGGAGGCGGCATAAGGAATGGGGAAATTGTGAAGAACGCATTTACACTGGGCGTATCAAAAGTCATTCTCGGCACGACTGCAGTGGAAAACCCCGGTCTGATTAAAGAATTGGTTAATCTTTATGGGGAAAGAATTATTGTGGGCATAGATGCCCGGGACGGATTTGTGGCTGTAAAAGGCTGGGTAGAGGGCTCTGCCAGGAAGGCAGTGGATTTTGCCCTCGAAATGCAGGAATCTGGTGTTAAAGAGATTATTTACACAGATATTTCCCGTGACGGCACACTGGAAGGACCTAATCTCAAGGCTATGGAGGAAATGGCCCGGGCTCTTCAAATACCTCTAATCGCTTCCGGCGGGGTATCTTGCCTTGAAGATTTGGAGCTTCTGAAAGTACTGGAATCTGTCGGCGTCACAGGTGTGATTGTGGGCCAGGCTCTCTATGCAGGCAGATTTTCTTTAAGAGATGCGATTAAAAAGATTGAAGGATGACTTCTTTATTTTTGGGGGGAGGATGTATTGTTGGCTAAAAGGATTATTCCATGTTTGGATGTGAAAGACGGCAGGGTTGTGAAAGGTATAAAATTTGTGGATCTGAAAGAAGCCGGTGATCCCGTGGAACTGGCCAGGTATTACGATCAATCAGGTGCAGATGAACTGGTTTTTTTGGACATAACGGCCTCTTTTGAGGGAAGAGAAACAATGTTGGAAGTGGTCAGAAGAACCGCCCGTGAGGTATTTATTCCTTTTATTGTAGGGGGAGGTATCGCTTCCATTGATCAGATCCGCAATATCTTAAAAGCAGGGGCGGACAAGATTTCCTTAAATACTCCCGCTGTGGAAAATCCAGCCATAGTTAAAGAAGCCGCTCAGGTTTTTGGCAGCCAGTGTATTGTTGTAGCTATTGATGCCTGCTGGAACGAAAAGATGCAGGATTGGGAAGTATATACCCATGGAGGCAGAAATGCTGTGGGTTTATCTGCTGTGGACTGGGCTGTCCGGGTTGAGAGTCTTGGCGCTGGCGAAATACTGCTTACGAGTATGGATGCAGACGGTGGACAGGATGGTTTTGATATCCCTCTCACCAGAGCCATATCAGAGAAGGTTAATATACCTGTTATTGCTTCCGGCGGGGCAGGCACGATGGAACACTTTTCTGAAGTATTAAAAGAGGGAAAGGCTGATGCGGCTCTTGCTGCTTCAGTATTTCATTATCGTCAGCTGTTGGTAAAAGACGTCAAAAAATATCTTTCCGAACAGGGTCTGGAGGTGCGTGAAAGCTAATGTCATCTATATTTGATTTGGATAATCTTGCTTTTGATAAATATGAGCTTATACCTGCAATCGTACAGGATTATGAGAACGGGGAAGTTCTCATGTTGGCCTATATGAACAGGGAATCCCTGCAAAAAACACTGGAAACGGGCCTGACCTGTTTCTGGAGCCGCAGCAGAAAACAGTTCTGGCAAAAAGGTGAAACATCGGGAAATATTCAAATGGTGAAAGAGATATTCTATGATTGTGATGCTGACACCTTTTTAATCAAGGTGCATCAGAAAGGTCCAGCCTGTCACACGGGGGAAAGAAGCTGTTTTTATCGTTCTATTCCCTGTGCTGCGGACACAAAGGAGTGAAAAAGCTTGCTAAAGCTATCCACTAAGGGCGAATATGGTCTTTCCCAGGGGAACTCTTTGAAGAGGACTGAATGGTCATTAATCAGTGGAAACATCATATTATTGATATCTCTACCGGTTTTGCGGTTGTTTTATTTAACAACAAAGGTATACACCGTCTTTTTTTAAGGCGGGACGTTTCTTCTTTGCCTGGTTTTTCTGATAGCAAAGAAGAGGAATTGCCCTGGCCGAAACTGAAGGGGGAACTTAAGGAATATTTTTTTGGAAGAGAAATTACGGGGGATTATCCCCTTATTTGGGATGAGTACTCTTCATGGACATTAACAATTTTAAGACTGACAAGGACAATTCCCTATGGTAGGGTAATTACTTACAAGCAGTTAGCCGAAAAAGCAGGAACTGCAGGAGGGGCGAGAGCTGCAGGCCAGGCCCTATCCCGAAACCGTACGCCACTACTAATACCCTGTCACAGGGTTATTGGGGAAAATGGCAAGTTGGTTGGATTTAACTCCGGGATTGAATGGAAGAAAGAGCTTTTGACTAGGGAAGGATCTATTCCGTGAACTCGTTCCAGTAAGGCTGAACTCAAAAGAAAAATTGTAACTACTCGTATGCCCAGCCATTAGGTTACTTAGTCGCTCGGGACGCAAAGCATGGGGACGGTTCCATCGTCTTCCCTTCGGACCTTCGCTACGCTACGGTGACGCTCGAACCGTCCCCATGCTTCACTTGTCTTTTATCTGAGTAGTTACGAAAAATTAATAAGCGGGTGTAAATGTGGAAGAGCCAGAACGTAAGCCGTTGATTACTTTAAATGATATTAAAGGTAATCACGTAGTAAAAACCTATATTCGTAAAGCTAATGAGAATTTAGGTGTGCTTGGATTTACTGAGCATGGTTTCCGCCATACCGATTTGGTTGCTGTTACGGCTCGGAGGATAATGCTGGATCTTGGCTACAAACCACGTGATGCGGAACTTGCTGCTGTTGCCGGATATCTTCATGATATCGGTAATGTTGTGGAGCGCAGTCATCACTATTATATTGGCGCTTTAATGTCCATGGATATTTTGAAAGATATGGGCATGGACGAAAAAGAAATTGCCGAAGTGGCTTCTGCGATCGGTAATCACGATGAACAGTATGGTCATGCTGTGAGCCGAATTTCTGCTTCAGTTATTCTGGCGGATAAATCGGACGTGCACAGGACAAGAGTCCGCAATCGTGATTTTGCCACATTTGATATTCACGATCGTGTTAATTATGCCGTAGAGGAATCAGAACTGCAGCTTGATGCTGAAAAAAGAATTATTACTTTAAAGCTCAAGATTGATACGGGGATTAGCGGGGTAATGGAATATTTTGAAATATTTTTAAGCAGAATGGTTTTGTGCCGCCGTGCTGCTGATTTTCTGGAGGCGCGATTCGCCCTGATTATTAACGAAGCACAGCTGCTTTAAATGCGGAAGTCAGAAATTAAAGTCCCATTTTGAACCATTGTATATCTTTCAATGAAGTGATATTATGTTAAATAGTATGTCATTTGTCTGCATGCGGGAGGAGGGTTAAGATTGAAAAAGCGTTCCAAAGCAAGTCCCTTGTTATTTATCCTTATATCTCTGCTGCTTGTGGCGGTGTCTGCCCTTTTTTTGTTTAACTGGGAAAGCTACCTGAAAAAAGGCCTGGACCTGGAGGGCGGTGTATATGTTCTCCTCGAGGCTACTCCAACAGAAGACGCGGAGACAGATTATGATTCTATTGAAAGAGCGATGACCATTATTCGCAACAGGATAGATGAACTGGGTGTCGTGGAGCCAATTTTACAGCGTGAGGGAGATAATCGAATCAGGATCGAACTTCCCGGAATAGAGGATCAGACCCAGGCTATGGAGGTTATAGGGAGAACAGCTCTTTTAACTTTTGTAAGTCCTGAAGGTGATATTTTGCTAACCGGGACAGATTTAAAAACAGCTCATTTTACCAGGGGGCAGTATAACGAACCGATGGTTTCCCTGGAATTTG
This sequence comes from Bacillota bacterium, assembly GCA_030656575.1. Taxonomy (GTDB): domain Bacteria; phylum Bacillota; class Dethiobacteria; order DTU022; family UBA8154; genus JAUSPO01. The sequence goes on along the minus strand of JAUSPO010000170.1, from coordinate 2,411 downwards.
ACGCCGAGGGTAAGGACAAGTTTGCCCAGGCTACCGAGCAGTACCTGGGAAATATTATCGCCATCTTTCTTGATGATGATCTTGTTTCTGCTCCGGTGGTTCAAAATGTGATCAGTGATGGGAACGCTGTTATTACTGGTATTTCCTCGGCTGAAGAGGCAAGCACGATAGCCTTGATGCTCCGTTCCGGCGCTCTTCCGGTTCAGCTGGTTGAGCTTGAAACCCGTTCTGTGGGGCCAACTTTGGGGGAAGATTCTTTACGGTTGAGCTTTACAGCAGGGATCATCGGTCTGTTTATTGTGATGGCATTTATGGCCTACTATTACAGATTCGCCGGCCTGATTGCTGACATCAGCCTTACCGTTTATCTTGCACTTATTTTTCTGATACTGGCAGGGTTTAATGCCACGATAACTCTTCCCGGTATTGCCGGTCTTATTCTTTCTATTGGTATGGCTGTGGATGCCAATGTTCTTATTTATGAGCGAATCAAAGAAGAATTACAGAATGGAAAGACAATTTTTTCGGCAATTAATACGGGTTTTGACCGTGCCTTTCGTGCCATACTCGATGCCAATATTACAACCGTCATCGCGGCTTTGGTCCTCTTTATTGTGGCTAGCGGACCGGTAAGAGGGTTTGCTGTAGTGCTTCTTGTGGGTATTCTTTCCAGTGTAATTACGGCTATTTTGCTAACCCGGTATCTGCTTCGTCTGGCAGCACGGTCCCGTTTGATTAAAAATGCTGCCTACCTGGGCTTTAAGGAGGTACATCATGACCAAGTTTAATATTCCTTTTTTGAAATACAGGCGCAGTGCTTATCTGTTATCGGCAGTGATTATCCTCGCGGGGATCGTGTCACTATTCATAAACGGCCTTAATCTGGGTATTGACTTTACAGGTGGAACGATTTTTCACCTGGATCTGAAGGAAGAATACCAGATGGAGGACGTAAGAGGTGTACTCGCTTCTTATGAATTGGAGGGGGTTCCTTTACAGAGAGCCGGTCGTAACGAAGTTACTGGTGGAAATGAAGTAATTATCAAAGCTCCTCATCTCGATGAGCCTACCAGGCGGGATATTATCGGGGCTTTCAGAGCTCAGTGGCCGCAGATGACGTCGGATGATGTTTTGCGGGTGGACAACGTTGGTGCTGTAATTGGAAGAGAATTAATGAAAGAAGCTTTTCTGGCACTGCTTGCTGCTGCCGTTGGCATGCTTCTTTACATCACCATGCGTTTCGAATTTAAATTTGCCATGGCTGCAATTTTGGCGCTGCTGCATGATGCATTTATTATCATAGCTATATTTTCTATTTTTATGATAGAAGTCAACAGTCCTTTTATAGCTGCTGTTTTAACGATTATTGGTTATTCCATTAACGATACAATTGTTATTTTTGACCGGATCAGGGAAAATCTTAAATCAAATCGTAAAAAATCAATTGGAGAAGTAGTGAATGTCAGTATTAATGAGAATTTAATCCGTTCCATTAATACCTCTCTTACTACTCTTGTAGTTCTTGTTTCTCTTTTTATTGCTTTTAACTATTTTGTGGGAGGTATGGATCTGAAGGTATTTGCCCTCGCTCTGATGATCGGAGTTATCAGCGGGACATACTCTTCGATTTTTATTGCCAGTCCTCTCTGGCTTTCATTGCGGCTGATGGAAGAGAAGAAACATCAAAAAACCGCTGCCTGATCTACGCAGGCCCAAAAATATAATTACTGCCTAAAAACGGGAACAGCCTCATAAATTATGCACGGGAAGAAAGGAAAAGGTGATTTTATGAGCCAGCTGAGTATCATTTTGGCACTTCTTTTTAGTTTGGTTATTGCTGTTTTTGCTATTGCCAATAACCAGCCTGTTGTAATCAATTACCTTTATGGCAGCACGGAAATATCTGCAGTAGTGGTGATCTTGGTGTCAGCCTTTTTGGGTGCACTGGCAATTTTTTTGCTGAGTATCGTCAGGCACATCAAAGTAAGCCTGCAGTTCCGCAGTATGCGTAATGAAATAAAAGATCTGCATACTAAAGCCCAGTCCTTGGTGGAAGAGCGGGACGATTTTTTGACTCAGCTTGGCATGCTTCAGGAGCCTCACGAAAGCACAGATGGATACGGAGAAGCTGTTGACAACTCTCATGAGAAGGAAGAAGAAACAATTGGAAAAAATGATTAACGAAAAAAAAAAGTATAGAAAAGACTTGGAAACTGTATCCTCAGGATTATTGTAAAAGACTTGTCCTGGCGGAAAAGCTAAAAATTACTTTTTCGGTGGCGCAGATATTAATCAACAGGGGGATTGATTCCGTTGAAGATGGGGAATTATTTTTGAATCCCGATCTTTCACGGCTTCATTCCCCTTTTTCTATGAAAGATTTATCAATTGCCGTGGAGATTATTCTCCAG
>JAUSPO010000167.1 GCA_030656575.1 Bacillota bacterium | reverse complement strand
GCGCAAATTATCCCCCCCGTTGAATTCCTGAAGGAAGCGGTTCCCATTGTTCTTTATCATCATGAAAAGTATGACGGGACAGGCTATCCGGAGGGTATCAAGGGACTGCAAATACCGCGCTGTGCCAGGATAATAGCCGTTGCCGATTCTATCGACGCCATGCTTTCCGAGCGGCCTTATGCCCCGGCCAAAACAGTGGAGCAGGTCAGGGAGCAGTTAAGGCTCTGTTCGGGGACCCAGTTTGACCCGAAAATAGCGGAAGCAGCTTTAAAAATTGATCTTCCTTCCAGGCGTATCAACTGACATTTATATGCACCGAAAAATAATTATCTAAATATTGTTGACAAATTTAAACAATTATGCTAACATGTTCCCAAAGAGTAAAATAACTGAAGTGGCAAAGTCACCGAAAGGTGGCGACGCAAAGCTAAAGGGGCTAAAGCGTATCCGTGCGCCAATGCCAGCCAGTTGCCGGTTAATATTTATAGACAAGTTACCCACTTGGCTGGCCGGCTGGTGGGTTTTTAATTGGGGGGGGGTATTATTTTGAAAATGGAACATATCAACCCGGACCTGTTACAAGAAAACCTTTATGAAAAAAAAGAGTTCTATAAAGAGAGGCTAAAAACTTACTTCAGGAAATATCCTGTATTCGATGCCAGGATGTCTACTGCTTTTCGAATGTACCGTTATATATCTTTATTTTTAACATCCGTGCTATTCCTGATTGGCCCGTTCCAGGCGGCTCCTCTTTTTAAAGTGGGCGTCATTGGGATGCTTTCGGCTTTAACTATTCTTGTTCTTCATGGTTATAAGCATTATCATAAAAATGTTACTTTTGTCAGCATGCTTATTCTGCTGGAAACCCTCTGTATCGTTATGCTGCTGGCTATAACAGGCGGTTTCGAAAGCGCTTTTATATGGTATGCTTTGAATCCGTTAATAGCAGCCTTCGCTTATCTGCCCGTCTTTTTTACCTGGTTATTTTTAGGATTATTCTTTCTATGGTCGATTGCCGGGGAAATTTTGCTGCATGAGAGTGTAACAACTGTTTCTCAGGTTATCAGGGGACGTTCGGATATAATGTTGATTATGATTCTATTGACCCTCGTTATTCAGACATTCAGCCGGCTCTACTTTATTTTAAAGGAACAATCCCAAAAGCTGCAGTTACAGCAGAGACAGGCGGAAAAAACCCTTGAACATATCTCATCCTTATATGAAGTGGTGGAAACCATTACCAGCCGGGATGATCCCCGGGAGATCATCGACCTTTTCGCTGCTTATGCCAAAGCCTTAACAGGATGTGAAAAAGTAATTTTCTGGATGGAAAACTTACGCTGTAAAAAAACAGGTGAGGAACATAATTTCATTTATACAGTCAGAGGAGATAGAAGTTTCTTTCCAGATGATCTATGGCAGGCTAATTTGCTGCAGGCCTGGTCGGAAATAAAGGAGTATCGCCGGGTAGTGATTGGGGATATTAAAGATTATTCCCGGGGGGTTAATGGGCAGCTGATCTGTGTCCCGGTAAAATCCCGCTCCTGCTGTTTTGGTATGCTGGCCGCACTGCAGTCTCAAAAGCTGCCAAATCTAGATGAAATCATGCCCACACTTTCCTTCCTGGCAGATTTATGCGCTATCTCCATCGAAAGGAACATGTCCGAACAGTTTACTGACAAGCTGATTGTTATCGAAGAACAGAACCGTATCGCCAACGAAATACACGACAGCATCTCCCAAAACCTTTTCAGCATGGTTTACGGGTTGGATGTCATAGTCAGGAAGGTTGATTATCTGGCAGTCGAGCACCGGGAGATATTAACCACTATCCGTGATGCAGCATCCCAAACGGCCAAAGAACTACGTCTGCTGGTTCACGGTCTGAGCCCCCGCCATCGTGGAGATGATACTTTTGTCCAGGAAGTTAGAACTTATCTGGACGGGCTGGCCAGTTTAAACAACGTTTCAATTGACTTCCAAATAACCGGCAAAGAAGAGTTTTTAAACCCGGCCATGCGCAGGGCCTTTTACCGGATTATTAAAGAGGCCACGGGGAATGCCGTACGCCACGGGAAATGCTCAGAAATTAAATTGGATTTGGAAATGAGTCCTTTTGGCTCAAACCTGAAAATAGCCGATAACGGTAAAGGATTTGACGTATCTTTATTTAAGGAAATAGATGAAAACAGCAAATTGGGGCTTGTAAACATGAGGGAACTTACTTTTTCCTTACAGGGTGTTTTTACTATAGACAGCAAAATAGGAGAAGGTACTGTTATAACTTGTTCAGTACCCGTTTCAACTGGACCACAAAGTTGTGGTTCTGAAAATATGATACGACAGGAGGCTTTAAGATGAAAATTGTCATTGTCGATGATCATCCCCTGGTTAGAAAAGGAGTGGAGATGGTGGCAAGCCTGGAACCGGACCTGGAATTTGCAGGCTTTGCCTCCAACGGTAGAGAAGCTGTGGAATTGATTAAAAATACCAATCCTGATGTTGCTCTGGTGGATCTCAGGTTGCCGGGAGAACACGGCCTGGATATTATAAAAAAAGCCCGTGAAGTGGACAGCAGCTGCAGGTATATAATTTTGACATCTTATGCCACTAAGGATGAAATACAACAGGCCATGAACCTGGGAGTTGAAGGTTACATTTTGAAAGAAGCTCTTCCCGAAGAACTCCTTTCAGCCATACGTTTGGTAGGAAGAGGCAGGAGATATTTTGATCCAGTCGTGGTGCAGCATGCCATGGATTACGAGAAGGATTACAGGGAAAACGGTGTGGACGAATTAACACCCCGGGAACTGGAAGTGCTTGCTTCCCTGGCAAGGGGGATGAATAATAAAACTATCGCCGAAACTCTTTTTATCACTGAGCATACCGTAAAGAAGCACATTGGGCAGATATTAGAGAAACTTGAGCTTCAGGACCGTACTCAGGCCGCCTTGTATGCTGTTTCCAAGGGTCTTAATCATCATAACAATAATAATTACTCCACAGGTATGATTGTTTCTTTTAAATAAGCCCGCCATCCAAAAGTATACTTTAGTCCCATATAAATATATACTATTTGGTAATTGAAAAGAATAAAATCACCTGTAAAATATAATCAAAGATTAGAAATGTAAGAATATTTAAAATTAATGCAGAGTCTTTTCGAAAATAATAACGAGGTAAGGAGTAACTTCCTGACCGACAAAGGCAAACCATCCGAAAGGGTGGGGCGCAAAGCCATGGGTCTAAGGTTCTCAGGAGCTAAGATTGCCAGGTTACCGAAACAGGGATTTTTATTTTACCTTTTTAATCCTGACTCCCGGATTGACCGGGTTTCGGTTTGTCGGTTCCTCGCAGGGGGGACAAGCATGAATGACAAATCAGTAAAACAGGCAGAAAAGTTAATTTTAATCGCAACCATTATCATTTTTGTTTTGCTGTTTTTCTTAAAGAGCACCAGTCCACAGTTTACATTGTCTTCTCCTGTAGAGGCAAAAGCGGCAATTATTGAAGAAAGTGCAGCATTAGTAGCAGTAATTGAAGACGAAACGCTGCCGACTTTTCATGAAGAATTCTCACCTGAGCAGGAAATAGAAAAACCTCTTGTTGCTGTTCTTAATTCTCCGAATGATGCTATACCTTCGTTTAAGGAAATAGGCGATGAACTGGAAATAGGACTGGAACTGGCAACGGATACAGAACTGTTTTTCATGGGAGAAGTATCCAGTCGTAATCTGCGGGTTCGTGTCCAGGTTTCCAACAAAGGTGACACATCTTCAACTAACATCCGCGTAGAAATGCCCCTCCTTGGTAATCTTGATTCCCCTTACCAGGTACTGTCTAAAGAGACTTACAGCCATAAACCAACGGCCATAACTGAACACAATCTTGGGAATCGCAGCGCTTCATTTATCATTCCTTTGCTGGCACCGGGAGCGGTTGAAACCATTACAGTTGACTATTTTCTTAATGTAACCCCTATGACAGCTAACCTTTCTTCTCTACCCGGATCATTTCGGTCTGGTGGGCAGTATGTTGATCCTGTCTACCTTCTGCCTGCAGACAAAATAGAAAGTGACCATCCTGAGATTGTTACAAAGGCCCGGGAGGTAACAGCCGGTTCAGATAATGACCTGGATAAAGCACGTGACATTTATAAATTTGTGATTAAGTATATGAAATACGATCTTAATTCATCTTACCGCAACAGTGGGGCGCTCAGTGCCCTGCGGACCCGTTCAGGTGTATGCGAGGATTATGCAGCCCTTTTTGTAGCCTTCGGCCGTTCAGAAGGAATCCCTGCCCGAATAGTAAACGGTTATGCGGATCCCAAGGGTCGTGGAGAAATCTGGAATGTTGATTCCGGGAAAGTATTCCCCTTAAAAGGCTACCGTCACAGTTGGGCCGAGTTCTACCTGCCAGGCATTGGCTGGATTCCGGTAGACCCTACCATGAACATCTACGATCAAAATTTAACATACTTTGCTTCCTTACCCCAGGCCAGCCATCTGGCGCAGAACTACCAGGACCAAAACATGCGCCTCCGCTACCAGGGAGGCCAGTTGGCCGTAATCTGGGGAGAAGAACTTGCAGGATAAGAGGAAAGGAGACACAGCTCCTATGGAGATCTATGTGGCCAGGCAGCCAATCTTTAATAAATATCAGGAAGTTTTTGCCTACGAGCTTTTATATCGTTCCGGCGCAAACAAGTTTTACTCCAGCCTGAACGGGGATGAAGCATCATCGGAGGTTATTACCAACAGCTTTCTGCTTATTGGCCTGGAAACGTTAACCAGGGGCAAAAAAGCCTTCATCAATTTTACCAGAAATTTGTTGGAAAACGATGTGGCAATTCTTCTACCCAACGAGGTCATCGTAGTAGAAATTCTGCAGGATATAGAACCTGACGAGAAGATGTTAGGCGCCTGTAAAAAACTAAAAGAACTGGGATACCTTTTGGCTCTGGACAATTTTATATACGACAAGAAATTTGAGCCCTTAATCGACCTGGTGGATATTATAAAAATTGACTTTTTGAATACGGACGAGGAAGAAAGGCGGGCGGTAATCCAGAGGGTTAGGTCGAATAAAGTAAGCTTCCTGGCAGAGAAAGTAGAGACCATGGAGGACTTTACTCAGGCAATAGAGATGGGATATTCATACTTCCAGGGCTACTTCTTCAGCAAACCTCTTATCTTATCGGGAAGAGATATCCCAAGTTTCAAGCTTACCTACATGAAAATACTGCAGGAAATTAACAAACCCGACCTGGATTTTGACAGGATCGAAAGACTTATTAAAATGGATGTTTCCCTTTCATACAAACTTCTCAAGTTTATTAACTCGCTGGCATTTGGATTTAGAAGCGAGATTAGTTCCATCAAGCAGGCGCTTGTCTTGCTGGGTAAAGAAGAACTAAGCAAATGGGTTTCGCTGATTGCCTTAAAAGGAATAGGCGAAAATAAGCCCGAAGAGCTCATTGTAACAGCAATATGCAGGGCCAGGTTTTGTGAGCTGATTGCCTCAAGAGTTGGCCTCAAGGATCGCGCTTCAGACCTATTCCTGATGGGCATGTTTTCTCTCATTGATGCTTTTCTGGATCAGCCCATGTCCGAAATATTAAAAGAGCTCCCAATATGTGAAGAGATTAAACATGCCTTATTGGGAGGGAAAAACAGGTTCAGAGATGTATATGATTTAATATTGACTTATGAATCGGGTGATTGGGAAAAATTCACTTTGAAGGCAGCCAAATTAGACCTTCATGAAGAGGAAGTAAAAGATTTCTATCTCAATTCGCTCGATATGTCTAATAAGATCTTTTTCAAGAATGTGTCTTATAACGATGGGAATGTCCCCGTGGCGTGCAGCAAAACAAGTAATTTGCGGCAGCGCCAAACATAATACTACTAAAGGTAAGGAAGCTATTGTTTCCTGACCGATAAAGGCAAACCTTTCGAAAGAAAGGGACGCAAAGCCATGGGTCTAAAGTCCGTTAAGAGCTATTAGTTCGCAGCGGGCCATGATTGCCAGGTTGCCGAAGCAGGGATCTTTATTTAAAAGAATCCTTTTATTCCTGCACCCGGCATACTGGCCGGGTGTTTTATTTTCTGCCTCATCAGAGAGCGAACTGCCCGGCAAAACCCCAAGCAAAGGTGGGATGAAAGTGTTTCCAAAACAGCAACTAAAGACAAACGGCGCTAAGCCCCAGCTGTTTACCAGTGAGCCCGATTCAGAGAAAAAAAAGAAGAAGGAACTGGATGAAATCGCCTCCGAAACTTTGACAAAGATTATTGATTCTGTCGAGGACGATAAGCTGGTGTTGGAAAAACTTGACTCTTTCCAAAAGAGGCAGTTCTCGGAGCAGATCTACGACACGCTGGTAATGGTGTTGGAAGAAAGCAGCCGTCACCTCTCCCAGAGCGATAAGCAGAAGGTCATACAGTTTGTCTCAGACGAGATATTTGGATACGGGCCCATAAACTCGCTCCTCGATGATCCCAGTGTTACAGAGATTATGGTAAACGGTTTTGATAATGTTTATGTAGAACGCAACGGCAAGCTCACCCAGACGGATATAACTTTTCGGGATAACGAGCATGTCCTGCATGCCATAAATAAAATTATTACCCCACTTGGCAGAAGGATTGACGAAAGCTCTCCCACTGTAGACGCACGACTGCCGGACGGTTCCCGGGTAAATGCCATTATATCCCCTTTGTCGCTCAAAGGGCCTTCTCTCACCATTCGCAAGTTTGCCGCAGATCCCTTTGCCGTGGATGACTTAATGGGAATGGGAACGCTGACAGAGGATATGGCAAATTTCCTAAGAGCATGTGTGAGGTCACGAATCAATGTAATCGTATCAGGTGGAACCGGCAGCGGTAAGACCACTACCTTGAATGTGCTCTCCAGTTTCATACCGGATAACGAGCGAATCATTACCATCGAGGATACCGCGGAGCTGCAGTTGCTGCAGAATCACGTTGTTACCCTGGAAAGCCGCCCCGCCAATGTTGAAGGAAGGGGACAGTATACCATACGTGAGCTTGTGATCAACTCTTTGCGTATGCGTCCTGACCGCATTGTGGTGGGGGAAGTCAGGGGGGCAGAAACACTTGATATGCTGCAGGCCATGAATACGGGCCATGATGGCTCTATTTCCACCCTGCACGCCAACAATCCCCGTGAAGCGCTAACGCGTATGGAAACCATGGTGCTTATGGCTGGCATGGACTTACCTCTGGCTGCTGTTAGGGAACAGATAAGCTCCGCCATAGAACTGATTATCCAGCAGTCCCGCTTCAGTGACGGGACGCGCAAAATTACCCGCATTAGCGAAGTAGTGGGGATGGAGAAAGATCATATTATTCTGCAGGACATTTTTGTCTTTCAGCAGACTGAACTTAAGAACGGTATGGTTGTGGGTGAGCATAAATTTACGGGATTAACTCCCAAATGCATTGATAAACTGAAAGCATGCGGCGAAACTGACTGCATTGAGGACCTGCTGGAAAGATACAGGGATGCTGAGCCCCCTGCTGAGGAAGAGCTGCGACCCATTGGTTTCAAACAGGAAGAAGAGTGCGTTGTTTTAGAAGGTGATGACTGCCCGGAAGTCAAGGATATAGATATGGTTACTCCTGCAGACGGAGAAGATGAAGAAGACAAAGAGAAGTTCCAAATAAGGGAATCTTTTGAAGAAAAAAAAGTAAGTGACTTAGGCAGGGAAAACAGATTAGTTCTGATCAGTTCTGCTTCCCGGCCAGATGTAACTGATAATGCTGTGTCACAGGCTTCACAAGTCTCCGCTGACGAAAGCAGCAGTATTATACATACTCCGGTTGACGGATCTGAGCACGACAGGATTCAAGGTAGGGATTATGATAGGGCTGTAGAATCGGGGAAGAGCCTGTCCTGCCGGATTCCAAAAGATATGCGAGGCATTCCTATCCCGGTAAATAAATTGACAGGGCTTTTCGGATATTTAACCCCCGGCGACAGGGTGGATGTGCTGGTCAGCACCACTGACAAAAACAACAGCGGACTTCCCTCTGCCTATACTGCCGCTAAAAATGCAATAGTCCTATCTGTAGGGGATGCCGCCAATGAAAAAGAAGATGGAAAGTCCCAAACCGTAGTGATTCTCGCTGTAACTTCCGAACAGGCCGAAGCCCTGGCCGGAGCCTATCAAACTGGTGTTTTTCACCTGCTGCTCTGCCCGGGAGGATGAGGGAGGCAAGGAGTCAGTAGTCAGAATGAGAGAAAAAGATTAAGTGAAATTCTAAAACTTGTTGCTGTGGGTAGAGAAGCGGGAGACTGGGGGACGGTTCGATTGTCCCCGGAGCGCAGCGAAGGGCCGAGGGACGAGGGAAGACGATGGAACCGTCCCCCAGTCTCCAGTCATATTGCTCTGTTTAACCGAACTAATATCTACATTCAGAATTTACATTTAGGGGGGTGTCGCGTGGGGAGCAAACAGGTAGTATCTGGTAATGCCGGTTTTACTCAGGAGTCTTTTGTTGGTTATTCATTCAAAAATAAATTATTAATTAAAAGGGAGGAAAAAAGAAATGTTACAAATTATCACAAGATTATTCAGGGACGAAGAAGGACAGGGCCTGGCGGAGTATGCGTTGATTTTGGTGTTGATAGCTATCGCAGTAATCGTTACGTTAACATCCTTCAAGGACTCAATTGTAGGTGTTTTCACTAGAATTACAGATACAATGAATACGCCGTAATAAATTGTAGTCATTGAAACCTGGGGTTTTCTAGTAGATGTTTTTGTATTTAAAAGTTAGCAGCTTTTTAGGGGACCTGCTCCTAAAAATTGGAGCAGGTCCCCTAAAAAGGTATTTACAATAAGTTAAAAAGTAGGGGAAGAGAATGAGCACAATATTAAAAAGCCTGCTTGATGATAACGGGTAGAGCTTGCCAGAATATTCACTAGTTTTGTGTATTGTTGCTCTTGGAATAATCGGCATTTTACTTTTATTTGGGAAAGAAGTAGTTTATTCTTTCAATAAAACAGTAGATAACTGGCCATAAAAAAATTATGGGGTGTTGGCAGTGTCATTACAATTAAACGAATATATTCTCTTATTATTGTTATTATTATCTCTTTATTTTGACCTGACTCGGAAAAAAATCCCCAATTTCCTGACCTTTCCGGCCATTATTTGGGGTTTAATTTCATATACAATTACAGGTGGATTAGAAGGTTTTTTGTTCAGCCTTTACGGCTTGCTTTTGGGAATCGCTATTTTCTTCATACCCTTTATCCTGGGCGGTATGGGAGGAGGAGATGTAAAACTCCTCGGTGCTATTGGCGCCATGCAGGGTGCTCAGTTTGTTTTTCAGGCAGCCATTTTTACGGCTCTCTGTGGAGGGGTTCTTGCAATAATATATCTTATTATTAACAGAAAATTAGGGAGAACTTTAAAAAAGGTTATTGGAATAATTGCAGTTCCTCTTTTTTCAGCTATTTATTTCAAATTGGGTTATACATTTTTAAACCGGTTATCCTTGTTTTTCTCGTCTTCTTCCTCTGAAACCCATGAAGAAAAAATTTATTTGCCTTATGGAGTAGCTATAGTATTTGGAACATTGATAGTTCTTACAGATTTGATTGAAAACTTCATAATAATGTTTTAGTATCCTAAAATAAGTTAGAGGTGAGCAAATTTGCTCAAAAGTTTATTTTTATTTAAAAATGAAAAAGGGCAGGCATTAGTAGAGTTTGCTCTTGTTGTTATGATGTTGTTCTTAATCCTTTTCGGAATAGTAGAGTTTGGGCGTATTTTTTCTGCCAGTTTGACAATAACTCATGCAGCTCGGGAAGGTGCTAGAGTAGGAATAGTATCATCAAACAGCACCCGTGAGGAAGAAATAATATCGGCTATACAAAATCGTGCTTCAGTTCTCAATTTAAATGACGATAATCATACTATTGCTATTTTACCAGATCCAGGAACTGCATCACGGGGGGATCAACTTACTATCACAATAACTTATGATGTTGATTTAATTGTACCTATTATTTCACAAATCCTTCCCAATCCCTTCACTCTAAATAGTACGGCAATTAT
>JAUSPO010000163.1 GCA_030656575.1 Bacillota bacterium | reverse complement strand
GAACCAAGCGGATTCCTTTCGAAATGCCAGACTGACTTTTGTCCATACTTTTGATCCATTTATAGCTTTCCTTTTCTTCAATCGGCTTCTGACGTTTCTCTATGCGTTTGCCGCGTTCCTCAGGGTCGCGCGTCCATATATGTTGATCCAAAAGGCCAAGCGCAATCCCTTTTGGTGGTTACGGCAAGCGCGGAATGGACGATCAACCCTTTGTTATCGGGGCCTGCACCATAATCGCCCAATCCTTTGGTTTTTTTATGAGAGGTATAATTGAGCATGGTGGTGTCCTGAATCGATAAAATAATGGTCTCGCCGCTCTCTTTCATTTTCTGGATCGTAGCTTTCCCCCTTGACCTTTAAGGTTCTCCAGTAAAGAGTTACATTTTCCTTGCCAGCGTTGGTTGCCTCCTCAGCTGCATGGGCCGCAACCCAAGTGAATATGCCAGTAGTTAGGAGGCAGGCAATGGTAGTGCCGTGCTTTTTGGCCAGTTTGCTGCGTACCAAATCGGCGGTAATGACTTTCCCTTCAGGCTTATGGTACTATTGTAAAGCTCTATTATTACTTGCTTAATATTTCGGCAAAAATATTGTCTTTTACATTTAAAGCAACTGTCTCAACCTCCGCAGCCGGTCATCTGCTTCCCGCTTTAATCGCGCCAACATTGTTTCAACCGCCAGTTCGCTTTTGCGCACTTTCATGCTGTCTGCCACACGCCGTCCCGCATCCAGGGCCGCTTTACCCAAAACACGGGGCACAGAAAGGAAAACCGTATTCCCCATAGTGGGAACCATCAGTTCCGCCATACCTTTATAAGCATCAACCTCCTGGGATAAGCCCCAAGCCGCACCGGAGTTAGGACCACGCCCCCCTTTTGCCGGCCATCGGGGACAACCCTTACTCCCCACTTCTCCCCTTCTTTCGACAACCAGCAGGTATTAAGTAGGGGAGCATCCCCGCCGCAGCTGGGACAGGTAACCTGACGGGCGTATAAGTATGTGGTTGTATTTTCCCGGTTAAATGTACTGACCAGCTCTAAAGCTTTACTGAGATGCGTTTCCAAAACACGTCGCTCGCTATCAGGCAGGGTAAATAAGCGGGGGAAAAATGGATCCAGTTTTATATCAAGGGTTTCAATAAACTTTTGTCCCCAAACAGCTATATCCTATGTTAGTTTGGAGCCAAAACGGGCAGGATAGTCAAGCGTGGCAAAAAGAATTACAGCGCCAACTGGGTTTAGTTCATTTGCAACCACCTGATGCCCAAGGCGCAAGGCCTCAAAGGGAATTGAGCCTCCGCCAGCGGTGGGGTCCAAGATGGTAATGTCTCCAGACTGCCAATCCGGTTGTCGATAATAGGCACGCGAATATCCATATAGGTTTGGCACACGAATACCCATGCCTGCAGCGAGTGTCATTATGCTTTTAAACCATGCCGGATCAGCCGCGACTCGGTTTACATTTAAAAACTCGCCTTCACAAGGTAGCGGTTTAGGAAACGCTTTGCTTATTTCAATCCACTGCTGAATAGCGTTATTATTGCTGAGATAAGGGTCTTTTTTCAAAATAGAATCAATCAAACCTCTAACAGTACCCCTGTCTACCTGTTCACGTTCGATTGCTCTCCGAACAACAGCATCTATTTCTAATATTTCAGTACCCGAAGCATCCACGACGATACGATTTATTATTTTATATAGAACAAATGATTTTTCCTGCCTCTTCCGTTGATCTCTATAGTTTGCGGCGTAAATGCTCCTAATTGCATACCTGCATGCATAGCCATCTCTTTACTAAAACACTCTGAGCAGATGATTTCCGCGTTTGGTTTGCTTTGCAAATTAATTGTCTTTTCGTAGGGGAAAATGGTAGTACCGCATCTCTGACAAATGTTATCTTCCATATTAATGCTTCCTTTCTGCAGGCAATTTCAGTCCATTAATGATTTCTCGTAGTCCTTCACAAAATATCTTTTGCCTTTCTGAATTACATGGTGGCCTTCCTGTTCAAGGAGTTCTGTTTGCCTTGCGATACCGCCTGGAAATTTTGCATTAAGTTCACCCTTGGCCTTTAGAGTCCTCCAGTAAGGGGTTATTTTTTCCTTACTATCCGTCTTTGCCTATTCTGCCGCATGGGCCGCAACCCAGGTGAATATGCCGGTAGTTAAGGGACAGGTAATGGTTGTGCCGTGCTTTTTAGCCAATTTGTTACGAATCAAACCGGCGGTAATGACTTTCCCCTTCAGGAACCGATTTCATAATCTCGTCCACTTCCAGGGGTGCAGGGATGACGAAGGTCCCTTCTCCCCATCTTTTGTCCATTTTAACATCGATTTGCTGTATCCTTGGCAGGTCCTTGTTGTCATGGAGTTTTTCGGTCCAAGATTTCTTTTTTGGGCATTTTGACCACTCCCTTTAAGTAATGCTTTTTTCATAGTAGTCCTTAACCACTTTCAACCAATCCTCTGTATTTCTTTTAAATTTCATGCTTCTCTTTTTACCATTGTAAAGCCAGGCCCCTGAATTAGAAAAAATGGCACCTAAATGACTGGCCAGTTGGGAGCCGGTTTCGTTCATTCTCAAATTTTCATAAAGAAATCTTCCAAGCCCATCTTCCTCTTTCTTTAACCGCAATTTCACAACGTTATTGGCGAGAGCCCTCCAGGCACCGTCACTTAAATATTCATGGAGCTTTTCAAGATCTGCAGCAGGTATTTCATGGACAAGGGAGACCTTCATGTTTTTGAATTTACGTTTAATGGAAACATTGCCTTCTTGATCGATTTTCCAGTAGAAGTGGTTCGCCTTGCTTATGGTATGTTCAGAGAGCCACTGTTCGTCCACGATTACCCACTCCTTCGTTAACCATTAATTATGTAATGACAATAAACGCATTGCACCGCTTTATCATTTATGATAACACAGACCAGGGACACAAGCATGTCCATAATAACGTAGTTTTCAAAGATATCTGTAATATTGTAAAGAAAAACCGCATTTCCCTTACTCATCATCATCCCGATGGGATGTCTCTTCCTCGTCAACCCAATCTTCTTCTTCCCAGACCATCCCTTTGCGTCCCTTTACCTTTCGGGTTAGGCCGGGTTACCTCTTTTAAATTTAATCTTTATCCCCCTTCCTAAACCTACTACCAGCATTGTTAAAAACCAAAAATGTTTAATGCGTGTTTTTTCACGCCACCACTTGGCTACGTTATTTGTCCGGTTCTCCGGTATTCTCTACCGCATTTTGGCAGGTTATTAGCCTTAATACCCATACCCCCGGCTGGGACTATGCCCATGCCCCGGGAAGGTGACCAGCTTCCAGAGCCAACAACTCTTGCTTCAACCGTTGAAGCTTGTTTCGGGACCGGCTTAGGAGCTGCAGGTAGTCTCCCCAGCGCTGATTATTATCCGGGTCGAGGGTGGCCAGGTAAACCTCCTGCTCCCTGATCAGCCGCTGGACCTTCTTCTTGCGACGAACGATCCGTTGTTGGAGTTTGCGGTCTTGAGGGTCCACCTGTGTCTACCTCCTTAATAATAATTCTCTATTCTTGGCTGCTCTGGCTCTTTCCCCTTACTCTTCCGCTCGGCCTTTTTGAACGTAACATCCGGGGGCCACCCGGGGGTATTCCAGCTGTTTTCAGTTTAAGAGTTCATCTTCAGTGAGAATTTGCAGCCGGGGATATCGTTTTCCAGGGAAGTGTTCTGGTTCGTAAAATCCTTCCGTAGCTACCTCTTAATTCCATATCATATAACGTTTTGCGGATAAAAGAAGTTGCCCAAGACAATTTGGAGGAAATCTTTGATTTCCTTTATCCGCTGTTATACGCTCCCGATAGGGACAAGCCTTGCGAAGCAAGGAGAAGAGTAAGGCGAGGGACGCCACACTCTCTTTCTATTGAATGTAATTCTATTGAATGTAAAATGAATTTATGATTTTGCTAAAAGTCTCTTCATACATACGATAAAACTCCTCTTGAGATGAATATTTGAAAATGTAAGCCGTTTCATTGGCGAAAAATACTACCTGTCTCAGTTTCCAAGTGGGTATTCCAGAGAGTATATCGTACCCATCTATATTATTTACCGAGATTGTATCCTCATTTAAGATTGGAACACCCGAATACTTTAAGTGTTGCTTGAATTCATTTTTAAATTCTTCTAAATCGGTGACTGATTTTACCATGAATTCAATTTCCACTGAGATTTCAAACCCGTCCTTAGATTTTTTCTCTTTTTGAAAAGATACGATTTTTTTAATATTTTTATCTGGAAAGTCGTCTTCTCCAACAGATAGTCCCCAACCACCTGGATACTCAAAACCATAGCCGAGTTTATCGTCATAAACATACTCTTGGGTTGTTAGTGCTCTTGGTGCTGATTCTGTTGGGGGTGGAATGTGTGAAATGTATAGTGTTACTGGCGCCCTTGGTGGGGGTGACGGTTTGAATAGCAGATACTCAAATATGGGGATTTTCTTATGGTGAATCTCATAGACCTACACAGGATAATGTCGTGCTTCATAAAAGAGCTCTCTCCTAAGGTTTGTTTATCCTCTCCTTTAACCCCTTCCCCGGCTTAAAAACCGAAGCCGTCGAAGCCGGGATATCAATTACCTCTCCTGTTCCCGGTTTTCTACCCTTGCGGACTTCTCTTTTTCTTGTTGAAAAGGTGCCGAAGCTGACTAACTGAACTTTTTCACCGGCGGCCAACTTTTCGCTTACTGTGTCAACAAAAGCATCAATGAATTCCGCAGCCTGTTTCTTTGCTGTTCCGGTTTTTTCAGAAATAATCTTGACTAACTCGGTTTTACCAGTCATCGATATCACCTTTCTGCAACGTATTTTCTTATAATTTCGACAGCAGGGGAAGTTTTCCTCTTTTTGAAAAGAAAAGACAAACAATTGCTACAACTATCCCCGCTTTTACAGTAATTAAATGAACTCACGACCCCCGCCCCAGCGCAGGTCGAGCCGGATTCTGTCACAATCAGCAGTAAGTCGCGGATGTGTTCGATATCTTCAGCTTTGATTATTTCTTCGACCCGATCGGTGGACCTGAGAAGCGTGGCCTTGACCAGCTTCTCCAGCGCTTTAGAGAGCATAAAAGAACTTTCTATTAGAGATACGCTTTGAAAATGCCATAAACTTTAACACTTTGCATTAAATGGAAACATCATACACTATTGACAATGTTTGTATTTCGAGATAAAATGTATTTGGTTGGTGTTTCGGTATTACAGCGAGGCGCCTTTTGCTTTATATATGGTATTCCATTTAATGGATTGAATGAATGTAGGAGGAAGTTAAATTGGCTAAGGTTACATTATCAAAAGCTACCTTTGAAAATCTAGTCAAACACTTAGTAGAAATCGAGGAAGGGAAAAATAAGCTTCTTGAACAATACTTCCCCGAACCGTCAAAAGAACGTCATGAAATTGAGAAGCTTTTCGAAGATTATACTAAACATATTGGCCAACTCATTGAAAATGCAAATAAGTCACAAACCACGGACAATAAAGTTCCTTTTGTTACCATAGGTAGTGAAGTAGAAATACAAGACTTATCTGATCAGGAAGTAGGATTCCTGTCTTCCATAATTAGATAATAGGCAACGGACAGGACTTGGGAGTAGGTTTCTGGAAAACACTTTTTCAAGTCATTTGTGATCCCGAGCTTTTCACCAATGGCATCGAATAGGGCAGTAGCCCCATAAAAAGTACGCTTACACTGAGTGACGGGCACAAGGCCAGGCACCCTCTGTTTGGCCTCATCCAGTTCCATCTGTAGTTTGTACTTTTTGTTGGGGACAAAAACACCGTCCACCATTTTACCGATGTAGTTGCGTTTAGATGATCTCAGGGGAATGACGGATAGAGAAAAAGAAGATCTGAAGATTTTTTTGCAGGTATTGAAAATCAGAAGGGAGCAAAAGAAACCGGGTTATTGAGAACGTTGCCGGCAGATGGAAAAACGTCCTGATCATGCTACTGATATTGTAAATATGCGCAAAAAAGAAGACCGGGGGGGTTCAGAGATTGAGTAAATATTAATGCTTAATGAGCCACTACATAATCTGCTTCCGATGAAGGCTCGGGAACAGGTAAACCATCTTCCATGAGTCCTTCCAGATGCAGGCCAAGTGCTTCAACAATATTTTGCCGCGCTTCTTCTTTTGTCTTACCAGTTGCAACACACCCTGGAATATCCGGTAAATACGCAGAATAGTTTTCACCAGCCTTTTCAATAACAACAAGATACTTCACATTAATCCCTCCCTTTTAATCCGGCTTGTTTCAAAATACTGTTAAGAGTTCCGGTAGCTAAGTCGTCATTTTGGTTACCCGCAATTGTCACCCGGCCCCATTTTTCTGGATGTTTATATTGCTTATGGCTTCCTTTTTGTCTGACCAAGTACCAGCCATCTTTTTCTATAAGTTTAATTATCTCGCGAATTTTCAATATACATTTTCTCCCGAGTAATGATAACTTAATCTCATTATACCATATATTATGCTTGGGTAATAATGTAGCCATTGCATAAAAATATTTTATTTCAATATAGCGACAGTTTACGATTTATTTTTAAAAAAGTGCTCCCAAGCTGCGTAAACAGCCACTTTTTGAGGCTATCGGCTGTATTACCCAACCTTTATATATTTCATGATATCAAGGATGGCGGCCATTTTTTTCAGCTCAGGTGACAGCTTTGTTTGCATGGAATCGGTTTTCGGTTCCGGATTTACCTGGGCTAAAACCTGCTCGGCAAGTGCATTCATATTTGTATTGGAAAGGAGTACGCCTTTGGGCTCTCCCGTTGTACCCCCGCTGAAGAGAATCAAGGCGGGCTGTTCCGCTGCAAAAACAAAGGGGTTTTTGGGAGAAGAGTTATCTATGCGGTCTTTCAGTTTTTTCCAAAATAAAAGATTCCCTTTATTCTTTAGGGAGGGGCTTTTATATCCTTGTTTAAGGTAATAAATGACAGACATTAAGCAGGGCAGCTTCTCATCAGCCCGGGCAATTATAATCTTTTCTATTCCTGAGCTTTCCAGTACCGCTTCAAAGTTAGGATACAAAAACGTGAATTCTATTCCAATTAAACCGTGCTGTCTATCACCTTTTTAGGGTGATATAAGGTTTTGAAAAACATAACCGAATAATAACATCTGTAAAGGTAACAATAAAACAAACAAAGGCTCACAACAGCGAGGAAAACCCCGTGCAAAAAAACCCACCCCTGACACAGATGAGAGAGAGAAAAATTGCATGAACAAAAAATTAATGGTCATCATTTTAAGCACAGTTCCATTTTTAATGGTTTTGGGTAACTCCATGCTCATCCCTGAATTTCCCAATATTAAATCACAATTAGATATAAATCAATTTCAGGTTGGACTGCTGATTACTTTTTTTTCTGCCCCTGCTGCTCTTGCAATTCCTTTTCTTGGCTATCTCTCCGACAGGGTGGGAAGAAAAATTATTATTATACCCGGTGTTATTCTATACGGCTTGGGAGGCGTTATGTCAGGCCTGGCAGCAGCTTTTATCAATGATCCCTATACTTTGATTCTCGTGGGAAGAGTTGTACAGGGGATAGGAGCAGCGGGAACTGCTCCTATTGCTATGGCTCTGGCCGGAGATATGTTTAAAACAGAAGAACGAAGTGAAAGTATGGGTATTCTGGAAGCAGCCAACGGAATGGGCAAAGTCCTCAGCCCAATCATCGGGGCAGCTGTGGCCTTGATCGTCTGGTATGCCCTCTTTTTCTCCTATGCAATTCTTTCCGTACCGATCGCCCTTTTGATCTGGTTTTTTGTAAAAGAACCGAAAGGTAACGTGCAAAAGACACCATTCAAAGAATACATTAAGACAATAATATCCATATTTGACCAGAAAGGCATAGCCCTGCTCTTCAATTTTCTGGGCGGTATGGTCGTTCTCTTCGTCCTTTTTGGTGTGTTATCCTTTACATCAGATATTCTCGTTACCGAATTTAATCTGAGTGGAATAACAAAGGGAGCGGTATTATCCATTCCCCTGTTAAGTATATCGATAACAGCGTATTTAACCGGCCTCTATTTAAAGAAAAAAGGAAAATATTATAAAATATCCTACCTGGCCGGACTGATCATCGTAAGTATCGCTATGAGCTTGCTGACCTTTTGCTGCAGTCATCTTATCCTGTTCCCGACTGTGCTGGCATTATTGGGTTTAGGCAGCGGCCTTGTCCTGCCCGCAATTAACACCATGGTTACCAGTGCCACCCAGAGTGAACAAAGGGGCGGTGTTACTTCTCTTTACGGAAGTGTACGCTTTATCGGTGTCGCTCTGGGACCTCCCGCTTTTTCCCTATTACAGGAGGGGGGCAATCTTTTAATGTTTTTAACAGGAGGAGGCCTTACTCTGGCAGTAGGGATTTTGGGCTTTATCTTTATCAATGAACAGAGGATAATGAAAAATGCTAAGTAACTCTCTGCTTTGCCTGGAAAACAAGGCTTTCGATGAACTCGTCACGGTTAGTGTTATCCTTACCGTCATAATAAATGGTAACCATGGGAAGATCCAGATCCTTGCGCATTGTGCTCATTTGGGACTCTACAACAGAACCAGGCATACATGTAAAGGGGGCAACAAAAACAGCGCCGGCCACACCATTTCGCCCGGCAAATGCGCAGGCCCTTCCTATTGTCATGGGGGGTTCGCCTCCATAATGCTCAGAAACATATTTCCTTGAAAAAGATTTTATTTCTTCAGGAGTAGGTTCTTCCACGTTATGGAAGAATTTATCCACGGCCCCTTCCAACCGTTTTTCATCCCTGCCGGCAAGACGGTGGGCATAACCATACCCTGTTTTCAGCAAATAAGCTGACATACTTTTTTTCGTATCATATGCAGCTGCAGCTTCCTGGTAATTAATAAAAGTCGTATAGGAAAAGAGTTCCGAAGCAGGCGCCATGGAAACCTCTCCTCCTTCCTCCTCGATCTTTCTCACAATGCTCTGGTTGCACCGGTCATCAAGGCGGACATAAAACTCTCCGTTGACCAGTATAAGGGGTCTTTTTTCTTGTGAACGGGGCACCCGTAGAAACTCTTCTGAAGCCTCTTTAAGCAGTCTTTCCAATGGCTTCAAATACTTACCCGAGATCAGACCCGATAATTTAAAAGGAAGAATCTGCAGTGTTTCAACAAGTTTTTCTGAATATTTTTCAAAAAGAGCATCGGCGGCTCCCTTCTCCAGTTCGTAAGGCCTGATGGCATGTAACATTTTATAAAGGATATCCATTGTGAGCATGCCATTGTATGTACCCACAATATAACCGGTGCCGTACCTTTTAACAATATCATCGACTTTAACGGAGCAGATCCTGCATTCACCAAATCCTGCCCTGTTAAGAATGAGAGACTGGGTTGGCGCATAAAGTCCATAACGGCAGGGACCGCAGGCCCAACCCTGGAAGAAGACAGTCCTGTCGATATTGACACTCTTTCCATTAGTAGAAAGGTAATCCAGGAAATCCTGGACATTCTGAATAAGAGGCAGGCATTCATCTCCATTTACAAAGCGTCGCGCCAGCGTCAGGTTCTTATCTGTACTCCTGGGTAACAGTTCCGCATCAACACCGTAGTTTCTAAACATTGCAGCAAAAACCCTGGAATGGTGAGTAGGCTCAGGAATGAGAATCTTTTCCCAGTGATTATCAGTAACACTATTTGTGCGTGCAGAATAAAAAGGTGTTTGAGCTGACCCTATTTGAGAGCTGCAGGTATTCTTAAAAGCTTCCAATCTTGTAACCATACCTGCAGGTGCCGTATGTTCATCAAGAGTAAGCCTCAGGTAACCGGTCAGATTCCCCAGGAAGTGCCGCATCATCGCATTTGGACCACATTTAAAAGGATCCTGTAAAACAATATTCAAAAGTGGAAGACCTGTTTTCTCCGATCTTTCGTTTAAAAACACTGCAAAGATAACCGCAGAGATCATTTTTTGCATCTGCATAGGATAAATATTATCCATGTGCAGAATCTTTTCCCTGAAATGACGTTCGAATTCTTCCTTTTCCAAGTCAAGAACAGGATCAGAGATGATACCTTCATACCAACCCCGCAGGTATTCAAGAAGAAAATCCTGAGGTATTGCCAGCAAACCCCTCTGCCGGGCAAAACCCAAAGAATCCTTGGAAACATAATCATCATAGACTGTATAGGGCCTGCCCAGGAAAACTGCCGCTACCGTATTTTTATAGTCTTTCAGGCTTTCCATTACCTGCCGGCTTTCCGAAATCATTGAGGAACGATATCTCTCTTGAGCCTTATAGCCTGCATCAACAGCTTTTTTTAATCTCTCAACCCGGTAAGCTGAACCCATTACTTTCCTGGCAGTAGCTTCAAGCTGAGATTTGATCCTTTCAGGGCCTCCCCTGTAATTTAACTGGGCATAAAGCAATTTTTCTTCTTCTAAATTGATGGAATTAACTACGATCCCTTTGAGAGTCTGTATCAGGGAACATGTAAAACCGCGGGGCCAGTCCCGTGCCCAGGGAAGAGGCTCCATGTCCACAACCTCAGGAAGAAAAATAAAGTCCAAATCCTTTTCAAGAAGCTCCTGGTAATGACCAACAATTACCTCAACGGGGTAACACATCTCAGATTCAAGTTTTTTCTTGCCCTTTTCAAGGGTATCTTCCGAAGTGTCTGAAGAGATAACAATTTCAGCTCCCAGTTCTCTGAAGAAAGCAGCAAAGAAAGGATAAAGGTCAAAAAACATTCCACTTTTTGCCAGACCAACGCGTTTACCGCCCGGATAAGTTTCACCGGCAGCTTCATAAAATAGCTTGTTTCTTAGGGAAAGAAAATCTGGAAGGTGAGAACCCTTTACTTTTTTATCCATACCAGAATAACGTCCGCAGCGATCTCCGTAAAGAAAGCTGCTTCCATCAGTAAATTTAATCACATCGAGTGTACAGTTGTGTTCATGCTCACAATCAGCCTTGCATTTCCGATTACTAACTGAGAAATCTTGTAAATTATGCAGATTGCGGAATGAATTTTGTCCCTTCTGCCCCATTTCATGGAATGTTTTTGCAATAATTGCGCTTCCCAATGCCCCGGAAAGCTCCGGATAGGGAGGAATAGTAATATCCTGATCGCACTCCGCGGCAAAAGCACTGGCTAGAGCATGATTCTTTGCTGTCGCCCCTGTGAATATGATCCTACCCTCAAACGGCCTGCTTTCCACAGTTTTACTGATATAATTACGGGCTGACGAATAGGCCAGGCTGGCCAGCTGTGAAGCCTGGGGCAGCCCACGGGATGCCGCCGACACCAGAGTTGTCTGGGAAAGAAGGGTGCAAGTGTCACCCAGGTCAATGGCATATTCCGCCTCAAAAGATTTCGTGGAAAACTCTTCCTTGATCTGTACTCCCAGGAGACCGGCCAGGTTTTCCAGAAAGGTACCTGTACCGGCAGCACAAACGGGGTTCATACTGTAATCATAAAGAACACCATTTTTTAACTGCAAAAACTTCGAGTCTTCCCCTCCGATTTCGATGATAGAAAAGGTTCCGTCCACACCGCAGAGGTACTTTACCCCTTCGGCCTGGCAGGTTATTTCATCTACAGCGTACTCGGCGTTTAAAATCTTCTGGGAAAGAAACCTCCCTGAGCCAGTAGTACATGCAAGAATAGTAGAATCAATGAGTAACTGCCCATATCTTTGTTCAACTTCTTTCATTAGTTCCAAGACCTGCAGAGCAGGACGTCCGGCAGTTGGTAGGTAAATTCCCCCAATGAAGCGACCCTCACCGTCAAGAAGGACACATTTCGTGGAAACAGAACCACAGTCAACACCAAGGTAAACGGTAGAAAGGTTAAATGAATTGTGAACAGGAGGTAATTCCATATAATGAACCCTCGCACGGTTAAGGGGAGGTAATGGGTTTTCCGGTATGTACTTCTGATTTAAAAGACGGTCAAGGTTCAGCGCTTTCCCCTGAATACGAGCCTGTCCCTGTGCAGCCCCCAGTGCATTTATATATTCATGCCCCGGAGGAACCACTACATCTACATCATGCTCCCGGCAGTATTCTCTTATGTATTTCATCACAGCATCATTATTTGCAAACCCACCAACAGCAATGAGGGTTCCCGGGCCATTTATCCTGTTCTGCGCCACACCGCTGATCACCATATCCGCCAGCGCTTTCGCCATTCCGGCAGAGACAGCCCCCTGTGTGGCTCCCTCGTTAATAGCATGGGTCATGTCAGACTTGGCAAAAACTGCACAGCGCCCGGAAATCTTCACTCCTGACTCCGCTTCCAGTGCTATTTTGGCAAGTTCGCGGTCATTGTAGCCCATCCTGGTGGCCTGCTGGTACCAAAAAGCGCCGCTTCCTGCAGCACACTGGCTGTTGCGGTTAAAGAAAATAACTGTTCCCCCGGGTCCAAGTTCCAGATAATACATATTTTCATGTCCCAGAGAGAGAACAGAAGAACTCTCTAATCCCAAAAAGTTTAAACCGGCCTGAAGGGCCTCTATCTCAAGAAAAGGTTTAATTCCCGATTCCCGTCCCACAAGATACGCATTAGCACCCGTGAGCCCACAGTAAAATTCCTCGTCATTCCTGTCATCTAAAAGGTTACGAAGGCATTTTTGAGCTGCCTGAATGGGATTGCCTGCTGTAGGTACAGTAACCTTTTTAACCTGGTCTCCTTCAACAATCACTCCTTTGACTGCAAAAGTGCCCAAATCTAATCCTAATCCAGGCAGCCGCCTAGTCTCATTACTCACAAATATCACCTCATTACTAACTACAGTTAACCTTCTCCGTCTTTTTTATACCCTCTACTGATACCCGTGTCAAGCCATATTTTTGATAATATAGCTAAACTTTCTAACCCTTTGCATTATAATCAGTAATTTAAGTGGGATATTTAGACTATATGCCTTCCAAGCTTAAGTTTTTGCCATATTAAAATAATTACTCCAAATATGATAAAAATAAGAGCAGTAACCTGTGCAAGGGATAAAAATCCAAGAGCAGGTGGGCTGACCCTGAAAAACTCCACAATAAAACGATAAATACCGTAAAAAATCATGAAATAGAGAAAAATAAAACCATGAAAGTATTTATATTTTCTCAGGTAGCGAAGAATGATAAAAATAATCAGTGCTGCAAAAGAAGCATAGAGCTGGGTAGGATGTCGTGGAAAGCTATCTATAACCGGAAAGATAACACCCCAGGGAGCATCGGTGATGTGGCCGTAACAACACCCGTTTAAAAAACATCCCAGACGGGTAATAGCGTAACCGAGGGCGATAAAAGGGGTCATAAAGTCCAGGAACTTCAAAAAAGATATCTTTTTTCGCCAGGTGTAGATGAAACCTCCCAGTATTGCCAGGATGAGGCCTCCATAAAAGGTAAGCCCTCCCTCTCTAAAGGCAAAAGCCTTCCACCAGGGTTCACCCCGGAATAAATCCCAGTTCAGAAAAACAAAAGTAATACGGGAGCCCAACATGGAAAGAATGATAGCAATAATAAAAACCTCAAAAAGATGGTCGGGGTCGATCCCTTCCCTGCCTGACTCTTTAAAAGACCAAATTAGGGTAACTAAAAAAGCTAAAAAAAGCATAGCACCATAAGCATATATTTCAAAACTGCCCACTGAAAATAAAATAGGACGCATTAGAAGTCTCCTTTTCTTTTGTTTTTAATCTCAGAATAAGCTTTACGCATTAGAACTGGCTTTCTGGGCAAGAGAATCGCATCGGTTATTATAGTGGTCATTACTGTGGCCTTTTACCTTTATCCACTGCACTTTATGACGATTGCTGAGTGTTAACAATTCCTTCCAGAGGTCCTGATTTTCAACAGGATCCTTCTTTACGGTTTTCCACCCGTTGATCTGCCACTTTTCAAGCCAACCGAGCTTAAAGGCATTGACCAGATAGGCGCTATCAGAGTAAAGCTTAACCTGGCAGGGCTCTTTCAAAGCTTTTAAACCTTCAACTGCGGCCCTGAGTTCCATTTTTTGATTAGTTGTATACTTTTCACTTCCGGATATTTCTCTTTCCTGGTCTTTGTAGAGCAAAACGGCTGCCCATCCACCCGGACCGGGATTTCCGCTGCAGGCCCCATCAGTATAGATCTTAATTTCCTTCATTTTTTCATTTATTCCCCCTCCAGCTCAAAAATGCCTGTACTCTTAAGATATGATTAAAAACGGGCCGCTCAGGGCCCGAAATAACAGTCATGACCACCTTCCCGCGTCACTCATCTTTTACACTGGGAAGAGAGAAAAGTATGACAGACAGGTTGAAAGGTTTAAGAAATAATATCTTTTCCCAACCTTAGGCTGGATACCTGAGTTTATTAGTTTTTGTTATTATACACTAATTAAGGCACCTCTTACAAGTATTTTAAGATGATTGATTCCCATATGATCGATTCCCATGACTATAATCAGCGTGTCCGGTAATTTTTGTGCATAAAAGTCGTCAGATCTCAAACTGACGATGTTAGGAAAACGCTGAAGACACGGGGACGGTTCTCAAAGGGTTCAATCGTGAAGACACGGGGACGGTTCTTCTGTCTGAAGACAGACAATAATATCATATTCTCAAGACAAGTCCCTGTCCCCTTGTCTTTACTGTCCCCTTGTCTTTCCCCTTGTCTTTTTCGATTAACTATGCCTTCTGCCAAACCAGTAAGTCTTCAATCTTTTCGCCGGTTCTCTCATTCTGTGACACCTATAGTTTCCTTGATCATATGATCAAGTAGGTTTATACTTATTATAGTGAGGTATTATCATAAAGGAGGTGAACTTCAGGTAAAAGGGTAATCAATATCTGCTCTTATACCGATTCTTATGTTCTTACTAGTTCTTGTTTTAAACAGAAAAGAGTGCTTAAACAAGATTTTAGCAAAGTTTTTGGAAATCAATATCAAGGGTGCGACAATTTTGGACTCAAGGGGAATGGGCCAGGCCTTTATGGAATGTGAAAGCCCTATTGTAGGTGGTCTTAGAAGCTTGCTTTATGATCAATGCCGCCCCAGCAACAATACTATTTTTTCTGTAGTGGAAAGCAAAGAAAAAGCAGAAGAAGCTATTAAAGAGATTGAAAATATTATTGGTAGTCTGGGCAAACCAGGAACAGGAATTGCCTTTACTCTTTCCTTAGAAAGTGTAATAGGACTTGCCAAACCATAACATTCAACGATTCAAGGAGGCGGCATATAAGTGACAATTTATCAGCAGTCATTGGGCCTGGCAGTATTACTGCTACTCGGCCTACTTGGAGGGCGACTGGCTAAAAAGATAAAAATGCCTATGGTAGTTGGTTACGTTTTAACAGGATTAATTTTGAGTCCATCAATATTGAATGTTATTCCAGTACAATTAAACAAAGAGCTGGAAATCATAAAAATTTTGGGCTTGGGTATGATTGCCCTAATGATTGGGGGAGAACTGGAACTTAAAAGATTAAGAAAAATCGCCAGTTCTGTTGTTTGGATTACTGTTGTTCAAATTTTTGGTGCTTCTGTAGTAGTCTTTGTTGCAATGTACTATATTTTAAATTTACCCTTACCGATATCTTTACTGCTGGGGGCCATGGCCACTGCCACAGCACCTGCTTCTCCTGTGGCAGTAATAAGGGAATATAAAGCAAAAGGCCCGTTTACCAGCACCTTACTTGGTGTAGTCGCTCTTGACGATGCTTTATGTATTATTTTGTTTGGTATCGTTGCAGCTTTTGTGGGTATCTTACTCAAAGGAGGAAGTCTGGGCCTGTTTGCTATTACTGAACCTTTATTAGAAGTTTTTGGTTCAGTAGGGTTGGGGGCGTTAACAGGAGTAATTTTAATAATTGTTTTACGTTTTATAAATGCAAGAAATCAGACTGTAGTCGTGTTATTGGGTTTTGCGTTATTGAACAGCGGTCTTGCCTACATTATACACTTATCGCCGCTTCTCATTAATATGGTAACCGGTTTTGTTATAGCAAATTTTTACGCAAAACCGGATGTCTTCCAGTATTTTGAAGATATTGAAATGCCCATTTATGTTGTTTTCTTTACTCTTGCAGGGGCAAGCCTACACATTGATGTTCTTGCAGCAAATTGGCTTCCTGCAGCTGTTTATATCCTTGCCCGTGGCATGGGTAAGGTAGGAGGTGTCTTTCTTGGGGCAAGGTTAGCTAACGCAGAACAAAAAGTGCAAAAATATTTAGGATTTGCCATGTTTTCCAAAGCCGGTGTTACGATAGGTTTACTTTTGTTGGTTCAGGGAAGATTCCCGGAAATCGCCATTATGATTACTGCTATAGAACTTGCAGCAGTAACCGTTTGTGAAATTGTAGGCCCTATGGGAACACGCTATGCACTAATTTCTTCGGGAGAAACAGATGTTTCCCCTAAAAAAACAAAAATCACGGAACATCAACATTTTAATAATTTCAAGTTACTTAAATTGCTCAATTATAAAAGACAGTGAAGACAAGGGGACAGGGACTTGTCTGCTATGCCTTCTCAATTATAAACTTGCTTACCCCTGTTATTTTAACAAACTGCCTTATTGTAACACTGTTTATTTGGCTTTATTTTTCAGTATATCCCTTTCTTCCCATCCCAATAAATGAAAAAACCTTTTTTTACTCTATTTCTTTTCAATTAATTGTTAGCATGAAAAAGCCGGGTGG
>JAUSPO010000137.1 GCA_030656575.1 Bacillota bacterium | reverse complement strand
CTGGCCGTGATCGGCGTCTCGTCAACCAACGAACGCCACCCGGCCAATGTGATTTTTGACAAAAACAATCACCGCTATCCGGTCGACGTTTACGGAGTCAACCCGAAAGGCGGGAAGCTCCATGATGCCATTCTCTACCCGCGTGTATCGGACATCCCAAAAAAAATCGACCTGGCCGTGATTGCGGCACGGGCGGAATTCGTGCCGGATATTATTGCCGGGTGCATCGACGCGGGCGTTAAATCCGCCGCGGTGATTTCCGGCGGATTCACTGAAGGCGGGCGCGCGGATCTGCAAAACCGCATGGTCGATATCGCCCGCGAAGCAAATTTCCCTTTTATCGGACCCAACTGCCTGGGCCTGTTTGTGCCGTCTCGGGTGGATACTTTTTTTCTTCCAATTGAGCGCATGATCAAACCCACGCCGGGCAATGTCGCGTTTATCAGCCAAAGCGGCGGCATTTTAGTGGATCAGATGATCAAGTTCACCCAGCAGGGCGTGGGCATGTCCAAAGCGGTGAGCATCGGCAACAAGGCGTTGATCCGCGAGGTGGATCTGCTCAAGTACCTGCTTTCCGATCCGGTAACCAAAGTCATCGCTTTTTACGTTGAAGGCTTTGCCGAAGGAGAAGGGCGTGAGTTTGTCCAGGCAGCCGACTGTTCGCCCAAGCCGATCATCATCATGAAGTCGGGAAAAAGCGAGGCCGGAGGTCGCGCCGTCTCGAGCCACACCGCGTCAATGGCCGGCGACTATGCAAGCTTTGCCGCAGCCATCGCCCAGCACAACATCGTCGAAGCGGCCAACGAGCAGGAACTCGTGTCGTTTTGCGAAGTGCTGAGCGCCTACACAAAACCGATTGACGGCAAAATCGGCATCATCACCGGCAGCGGCGGTCACGGCGCGATGGCAGTCGATGCCTCCGCCGCGGCAAAACTGACCATCCCGGAATTTTCCGAGGACTTGAAAGCGACGCTTCAAAAACAGCTGACGGAGAATGTCCGGTCCATCGCCTCCGTCAATAATCCGGTGGATCTCACCGGCAGCGCGGTGGATGATGATTTTGTCGTCTGCGCGAAAATCCTGGGCGCCTCACCTGAAATCGATTGCATCATCGTGCTGCTTCTGCCCTATCTGCCGGGTGTCACCCTCGACATCGGCGTTCGCCTA
>JAUSPO010000130.1 GCA_030656575.1 Bacillota bacterium | reverse complement strand
AAGCAATTTATTTCCATAAACTGGATCAGGAATGACTTCTCTTTTTTTAGCTGGGCCTTTTCTTGGCATTTTAAGCTACTCCTCTGATTATTTAGGCCGTTTAGTTCCATATTTAGAACGACTATTTTTTCTTTCAGTTGTTCCCGCAGCATCGAGTGTACCGCGAACAACATGGTACCTTACACCAGGTAAATCTTTTACTCTACCGCCTCGAATAAGAACAACAGAGTGCTCCTGAAGGTTATGACCAATTCCGGGAATATAAGTTGTAACTTCCATTCCATTGGTAAGCCTGACTCTTGCAACTTTTCTAAGTGCAGAGTTAGGTTTTTTTGGTGTCTCTGTTCTAACAACAAGACACACACCGCGTTTCTGCGGATTAGCCCTAAGTGCAGGTGCTTTAGTCTTCTTTTTAATCGGCTTTCTGCCTATTCTTACTAATTGACTAATTGTCGGCAATACGTCATACCTCGTTATATTATTCAATGCTATATAGCAACAAAAAAGCCCTTTGGACACACTCCAAGGGCACAATAGTCCACCAACAGCATAAATTTTGCATCTCCCAAAAATATTCGAGAAAGGTGTCTAATCGCCCCCTTTGTTAGTATCGGCAATCATCGCCTGACGATCTCTCGCCAAGTCGAACTTTATAATTATATACGAGTTACATAGCTCTTGTCAATACTTTTTGAATATTTTTTTCAAAAAAATATTTAACAACACTTATTTGCTGTAACCGAGATATACTATACCATATTTAACATAAACTTTGCAAGCTTATTTTGGAGTTTTTTTGACAGGATAACAGGATTTTACTGGATAGAGAACGGATGTTAAGACTAGAGAATAAAGAAAAACTCTTTTAGTTGCATCTCTATGGAATCGGCTGTCAAGTCTAAACTCACGCTAAAAAAACAAACTTTAAAATATTTTACCCGCAAACAGCCATCTAGCGATCTGATAACACTTTTCAATTCAGTTTGAGTAATCAAGTGATCGCTTTAAAATTAATTAATAATATTATTTTTTAAATGCCAACACTGAATTGGTTTGATTTTTATCCAATTCTCTATCGATGCTCAATGGCATAATTTAACTATCGCGATTGTGGGGCCTCTCAATTCGGTTGTAACCGTCCATAAGGCGGATATGACGCAACAGGAGAGTGCCCCGCGATTTAATCCAGCGTTAGCTCAGACTTTTAGTGTCACTATTGTCGGTGATCCTCTTCTTGAAATTATCTTAGAAGCATCCCAACAAGTTTTATTTTTAAGCATACTGAAAATTACTCTTACCAATTGTCGTGCCACAGCTATTTTTGCATGACTTTTACCTCTTGTCAATACTCGCCAATATGTTTGAGACATTGGGTTTTCTTTACTGTATCTCCCCATACTTTGAGAACGCAGGACAAGCACATACTTAAGAAACTTGTTGCAAAATCTGTTTAGTTTGCCAAAATAAATGCTATCGGCACTTTGTCTTACACTTGGTGATAGTCCGCAATAGCAAATTAACTGCTCAGCTTTTGAAAAGCGGCTTATGTCTCCGATCTCGGCTCTTACCACAAGTGCAGTCAAATAGCCAACACCAGGAATGCTTAAAAGTCTCTGGCAGTCTTCATCTTTTTTTGCTTCACTTTCTACAAGCTTAGCAAGTGTATTTTCAGCTTCTTGTGCTATTTTTAGCATTTCTAACCATTTCTCCAGCACTATAAGTGAAAACTCCGGTAGATTGGCTTTGATTGTCTCTAATTGCTGTTGGCCCTTCTTCGAAAGTAAGCTGGACTCTAAGACAATACCCCAGCTCTTTAATAAACTGCCAAACTCATTTACAGTTTTTGTTACGTGCCTGCTGGCATTAATCTTAGCTCTGGCCAATATTCTCAAATCTTGTGTCTTTTCATCAGGCACATACAATGGTATTAGTTCATCACGCTGCATCTTGACTGCTAATTTAATTGCATCTCTACGGTCTGTCTTTGCACCGCGACGTATATCCTTGCCCCATACAGTTGCCGGGTCCACAACTATCAATTTTTCAAAATAGGGCTTAAGTGTCCTATACACAGCCCAGGAATTGGTACCCGACTCCATAACACCATGTAATGGTTCAGTAAATCTGCTGAAAAACTCACGCAAAGACTGTTCATCATTTGACTGTCTCATGATCTCGACTAAGGTACCATCATCAGGATTAAATCCTTTTATGGTCATCCACTTGCAATGTACGTCCAATCCGATGTATAACATTACTGGCTTACCCTCCTATTTTTGAGTTTTTTTCCAAACCTATTATAATAGATCTGGGTAAGCCGATTCCATGTTATTCGGTAGTCGAACGAAGTGGAACTGCCGATGCCAGGCTCGCAAGAGCCTGCTAGTAATTTATTTTTATTATCTATGAGTCCATGGTGTTTGAGATTATACCATCAGCATAGTCTCGAGGCTTGCGCCTCGGCATCGGCTGTACGCTTTCGCTGACAACCGATGCAACGCATCAATCATGCAAATCCATAAATCCTGTAAATCCTGATTCAGACAATTAATCTCCAATTTCACCATATCTACTTCTTACAATATTTATATCTGTAAAGTCTACTTCACCGGTACCGTCAACATCTGCAAGTTCATTCCATGTCTCATCACCCGGGAAACTTCCATAAGCAGCTCTTACAGCATTTATATCAGAGAAATCCACTTCATTGTTATCAACCACATCGCCATTTACAAGTTCTATCGGATTAATAATTTTATTTCCGGAAACTACTCCAACACCATTAATTGCCTTTGCCAACCAATGGGATGCTTTGATACGAATATCATAGGTTCCGGCTTCAATATTATTAACGGTAAACCTGCCGTCAGCATCAGGATAAACAATTATAGGATCAATACCATTTCCAAGATCCACAGTAACAGGAATTGTAGTAATATCTCCTACAAAATTGTATGGATAAACTGTAAAAGTTAAGGATGGGGCAATAACTGCAACTCTATTGACAACCCGGAATCCAGCCCATGCATTATTTGCTACAGAAGATGGAGAAGCATAGCTGCGCTGG
>JAUSPO010000113.1 GCA_030656575.1 Bacillota bacterium | reverse complement strand
GTATAAACAAATTATATCAGGATATCTCTGAATAGCTTTCTTATACTATATAATTCAATATGCTATAAGCGAATTCCTGCTTTTAGTCTAGAAAATCAGGGGGTTTCTGCACTGGAATCATTGGATAGATTAAAGGAAATTTATGCACATTTGGGGATGCAGGAAGAAGCGGATGCAATAATAATGAAAAGAAATCCGGGAATTGCCAATTCAGCAAAAGCAGAACATGACAAAGTGCTTACCAAGATGAGGTTGCCTGGTGGAATTGTCAGGAAAACAAAAATTGGTGGAAATGATCCCTGTCCTTGCGGCAGTGGGAAGAAATATAAGAAGTGCTGTCAGGCATAACAATACACCCCATGTTTGGGAAAGCTGCCTTTTTGGGATCATTAGGACCGTCCCCGTGATCCCCCGTGATCCCCCGTGATCCCCCGTGATCCCCCGTGATCCCCCGTGATCCCCCGTGATCCCCCGTGATCCCCCGTGATCCCCCTGTTAGACTTTATAAATTTAAGTTTTATTTGCCGAGGTGTGATAAGATTATCAGTAGAAGAAGCACTAGAGAATTAAAAAAGGAGGAGAGTAATATGAGCTCAATTAAAGAACTTATTACAGAAGCAACAGGAAGTGAAAAAAATCTCCGCAAGTATTTCGTAATATCTATCATCATCTTAGCCCTCATATTTATAAGTTCAGTTTTTTATACTGTCGAAGCAGATTCTGTGGGAGTTGTGTGGACCTTGGGGAAAATAACTGATGAGACAAGCCCGGGAATAAATTTTAAAATACCTTTAATCCAAAAGGTAAATGTAATTCCCATAAGACAAGTTTTACGGAGGGAAATAGGCTTTGCAACTGTTCAAGGAGGGCAGCAGGATAAGCCTGCTCAATACAGAACTATTCCTGACCAGCAAAGAATGCTTACCGGAGACGAAAACATAGCTTTTGTTGATTTTACTGTTCAATACAGAATTGCTGATGCATCTGCTTATTTGCTAAACACACAAAACCCCATTTCCACTTTGGATAAAGCGGCGGAAGCTGCTATGAGGCTTGTTGTTGGCGAAGGACCAATTGATATGGCTCTTACAGATGGAAAAGCCGAAATTCAAGCAGCAGCGAAGGATGTTCTGCAGGAAATTATCAATGGATATGGTTTAGGAATTCTAGTTCAGTCTATTCAATTACAGGATGTTGCTGTTCCCCACGAAGTACAGCCGGCATTTAAAGCAGTAGTCGATGCAAAAGAAGAAAAAGAAACAAAGATCAATCAAGCGCTGAGACATGAAAATACCGTAATCCCCCGTGCAAACGGTGAGGCTGAACAAATGATACAATCTGCCAGTGCCTATAAAGAACAAAGAACCGAAGGGGCTTTAGGGGATGTGGCCAGATTTGAAGCCATACTTGAGGAATACACTAAGAGCAAAGCTACCACCAAGACAAGGCTCTATTTTGAAATGATTAGGGAAACGCTGCCTAATGTTCACAGTATTTATATCACAAAAGACGGGGATGCCCTAAAACTCTTACAAATTGGAGGTGGCGTGTAATGAAGAAATTCATATTACCTGTGCTGGTTATACTTTTAATTCTTTTAGCGAACGTTACATTTGTAGTTTATGAAACACAGCAGGTTGTGATCACGGAGTTCGGTAAACCTGTGAGAGTAGTAACGGACCCCGGATTAAACTTCAAAATGCCGTTTATTCACAAAGCAACTGTGCTTTCCAAACAAATACTGGACTACGATTCTGCGCCATACAACATCTATACCAGTGACAAAAAAACTATGAAAGTTGATAATTATGCAAAATGGAGAATTATTGACCCTTTAACCTTCCTTGAAACATTACGGACAGAAAGCGCCGCCCAGGCGAGGTTGGACGATATGATTTATTCTATCCTGCGGGAAGAATTAGGAAAGTATACTTTTACTGATATTATCAGGCAAGAAAGAACCAACATCATGCAAACCGTGACAACAAATGTGAACAAGGCAATGAACGAGTTTGGTGTGGAATTAATAGATGTGAGGATTAAACGGGCGGACCTCCCCCAGGAAAACGAACAGGCCGTCTTTAATCGTATGATTTCTGAAAGAGAAAGAATGGCTTCCAGATATTTGTCTGAAGGGGATGAAGAATCTTTAAAAATCACCTCTGAAGCTGATAAGCGGGTGGCTGTGGTTTTGGCAAGAGCTTACAGAGAAGCGGAAGAAATAAAAGCCGAAGGTGATCAGGAAGCAGCTCAAATCTATAACATCGCTTACGATAGAGACCCTGATTTTTATAGTTTTTGGGTAGCCCTGAATACCATAAAAGAAACAATTGGAGGGAGCACAACATTATTCATCCCCCATGATTCCGATTTAGCCAGATATATTTTTACGATTGAGTGAACGAACTCGTTTCAGTAAAGCTGAAACATCGGGGGTATAAGACTCCCACCTATGCTACGCTTAGAGGTGGGGGGTCTTATACCCAAAAGAATGAACAGGATCAAAAATCACTTTTATGCATCCTGACTGTTTTTCTACCACCTCTTCATCAAGGGTCATCCCTATCAGGGAGACAGTCTCGCCACTCGGACCCATTACCTCACAATTGGGGCTAAATTGGAGCATCCCGGCTTCTATTAATATGGTAATATGGTAATATAAGAACAAAGGTCGCAGAGGAGGGAAATAATGCTGTCTTTAGGGAAGGTTTTGGTAGTCGATGACGACCAAAACGTACTGGAACTGGTCAAGTTGTACGGTGAAAGGGAAGGTTTTGATGTCATCGGGATAAACAACGGTGATCTGGTACTGCCTGCATTCGACCGTGAAAATCCTGATGTAGTAATACTGGACATTATGCTTCCGGGAAAGGACGGACTTACCCTCTGTCGTAATTTAAGGGCGGTACGCATGATTCCCATTATCATGCTTACCGCCAAGGGAGAAGAAGCGGACCGCGTTCTGGGACTGGAAATGGGAGCCGATGACTATGTTTCCAAACCTTTCAGCCCCAGGGAGTTGGTAGCCAGAATCAAAGCGGTACTGCGCCGTACCCAACCGGTTGACACGGTGACGAACTGGATATTGAAATACCCGGGGCTGGAAATCCAGGCCGATACCAGAAGGGTTTTGGTTGATGCTAAAGAAACAGAAGTTACTCCCAGAGAATTCGATGTGCTCTATTACCTGGCTCAGAATCCCCGGCGGGTTTTCACCAGAGATAAACTGTTGAATGCAGTCTGGGGATATGATTATTTCGGTGATCAGCGTACGGTAGATGTTCACATTAGCAGGCTAAGGACAAAGCTGGTGCTCTTGCCCCATGAATATTTGACAACTGTTTGGGGTGTAGGATACCAGTTTACACCTCCTGTCAAAGGAGGAGAGACTACTTCGTGAACACCAATCTCCAGCAGGGCAGGGAAAAACTTCAGACGGTAATCCGTACCGTGCGCGGTCTCTGGCTCACGATCAGGCGCTTGCTGCGGGAACAATTCAACAAAAATATTTACACCAGTATACTGTTTACCAATGTGACAGCCTTTGTTGTCGGTCTTATTGCCCTGATGATGTTTTCCAGCTTTGTAGTGAAACAAGTAACCTATGATCAAGCCCAAGAGGAGTTGTTACGCAAGGCCAAACGGGTAAACTTTGCCTTGTCCCAAGAAAAGGACCAGGCATGGTGGGCTGCATCTGCTGAGCAAACAAGCGATCAGGCCCAGGATAGACAGGACTTGTTGGCATTTCTGTCCGATATCTTTGACGCCAGAATTACGATCTTTGACGTGGAAGGAAGCATTATGGGTACCTCAGCGAGGCAGGAAGTGGTGCTCGACAGCAAGATAGAGGAAAAATTCCTCGAAATACTAAGTAGAGGAGAAACTACAATTGCCCGGACAGTAGACAGGGAAACAGGTCAACTCATCTTTGTCGCCGTTGTCCCCATGGGTAACAACAAAGACGACATTGAAAACGGCATACTGCTGGAAACGAAGCCATTCAATCCCGACCTTTCTTTAAACAAAATGCGTTTGTATCAGATTATCGGGGGAATGGTCATACTGGTGATTCTTATTATTGTTTCCATTTACCTGGCCATGCGCATTTCCAGTCCGATTTCTCGTTTGGCTACTACCGTGGCGGAGATCAGCAGGGGTAGTGATGTTTTGAGCGTTGAGGGCCAGTCTCTCGATGAAATCAATGTCCTTGCCATTCAGATCAATAAACTGGCGCTAAGACTGCAGAAGATACAGACCGAAAGCAGCAGGATGGAAGAAGACAGATCCCGGCTGTTTGCGGAGATATCACATGAGTTACGTACTCCTCTGACAGCTGTTCTGGGCTTTGTTGAGGCTATCCGTGACGGTATGGTACAAGACAAAGCTTTACTGGAGAGGTATTTAGATATAATTTACACTCAAACGGTTCATATAACCAGGCTGGTAGATGATATATTGGCATTAAGCCGCCTGGAGAGCGGTACTATCATCGTAGAAAAACTGCCAGTGGAAATGACTGCTCTGGCCCAAGGGGTAGTCATTTCCATGGAGTCCGCAGCCAATAGCAAGAATACCTCGATCCTGTTGGAGAAGAAAACAGAAAATGCCATCGTGATTGGAGACGTTGACCGGATGGAACAGATTATCAGGAATCTGGTGAAGAATGCTATCAGGGCCACGGAGAACGGCATCATCAAGGTTGGCGTGGAGGCCCGGCAAGGTGAAGTGTTATTAACCATTGAGGATAATGGTATCGGCATACCGCCCGATGATCTGCCGCATATTTGGGATAGGTTTTACCGAGTGAAGAACCAGGGCGGTAGTCATATTCAGGAAAAAGGGACTGGACTAGGGTTGGTGATTGTGAAAAAGCTGATTCAGTTACAAGGCGGCAAGATAGAAGTTGTAAGCCAGTTGGGAAAGGGGACGACTTTTAGCATCAGTTTCCCAATCCTGTTACCAGAAATAGGGCTTCCGGGAGCATCTCCCAATAAGTAAATAAGTTAAGTGCCAGGCATCTCAACAGTTTCCGGCTATTACTGTTCGGAATCTGTTGTTTTTTTATGCCTTTAATGACTGTTTCCGGGATTATTGTCTTGAAACATTTTTTAATATTTTCGAAAAACAATTTAAATATTTGGCAAATGTTGGGTAACATTTCTCCAGTACAATTAACTGCAATAAGAGAAGTTGTCCGATCTTCTTCGAGGATAGGAGGTGGTAACAATGTAGTAAACTAAAAAGGATTTGGCGTAAATCTTTCAGGTGAGAAGAAAATTCGTTTTGGAGTTTTAAAGAATGAAAGTGGTATGAAATCTAATTCAAGGAGGAAAAATTAATGTTTACATTAAAAGGTAAAGTGGCAAAGATTGCCACAGGATTTGTGGTCACATCTTTTCTGGCTTCCCTGGCAATAATACCTGCCAGCGCTGCTGATTTACAACTTGAGAAAGACAGTAACGCCAGTATTGTTGTGCAAGAGGAAGTTCAGGAGGGCTCTTACCTCAAAGACATGCCGGATAAAGCCGCAGCGCAGATTACCGTCATGGAGGATGGATCAAGAGAAATACTAGTCAGACCAAAGTCAAAGTTCAATTTTAAAGCGAATGAAATTACTTCTCCCGAAGATGAAGCAGTGGAAGATGAAGCAGTGGAAGATGAAGCAGTGGAAGATGAAGCAGTGGAAGATGTAGCAGTGGAAGATGAAGCAGTGGAAGATGAAGCAGTGG
>JAUSPO010000110.1 GCA_030656575.1 Bacillota bacterium | reverse complement strand
TGGAAATGGTTATGCCCGGGGATAACATAAACATGGAAATCCAGCTAATTACACCTATTGCCTTAGAAGAAGGACTTCGTTTTGCCATTCGTGAAGGGGGCCGTACCGTAGGTGCAGGTGTGGTCACTGGTATTGCCTAGTCAAAACAGCTGCAAGGTTCTTGTTTTCGCGATGAAGTAAAAGGTTGCCGCTTGTTGGCGGGTAATTTTTACGGAGCAGTCTGCAAAAAGTAATCAGACGCAAAGGAGGAAAAGTATGTCAGACCAAAAAATTCGTATCCGTCTCAAAGCTTTTGACCATAATCTTCTCGACCAATCGGCCGGTAAGATTGTAGCTGCGGCAAAGCGCACAGGTGCAGTTGTATCGGGTCCTGTTCCACTTCCCACAGAGAAAACGATCTATACTGTGATCAGGGCTCCTCACAAGTACAAGGACTCGCGGGAACAATTTGAGATCCGTACTCACAAGAGGTTGATAGATATTCTTGATCCTACACCCAATACGGTCGATGCATTAATGCGGTTGGATTTACCTGCTGGTGTAGATATCGAAATAAAATTGTAGGATCCTTTACGACAAGGGGGTGTAGATATGAATAAAGCTATATTGGCAAAAAAATTAGGTATGACTCAGATATTTGACGCCGAAGGACGTGCCATTCCAGTAACAGTTCTGGAAGCAGGTCCATGCACAGTCATTGACAAGAGAACTCCGGATAGAGATGGTTATACAGCTATCCAGATAGGTTTCAAGGCAGTAAAGGAAAACCGTTTAAATAAACCACAGCTGGGACATTTTGCCAAAGCAGGCGTTGCCCCCCTGAAATTTGTCAGGGAGATGCGCCTTGTGGATACAGAGGGCTATGAAGTAGGACAGGAAATAAGAGCAGATATTTTCAAGCCCGGGGATTATGTTGATGTTACTGGTATATCCAAAGGCAAGGGTTTTGCAGGAAGTATAAAAAGACATGGCCATTCCAGAGGGCCTATGACTCATGGTTCCCGTTATCAACGAGGTCCGGGATCTTTGGGTGCAGTAGACGCAGCACGTGTCTTTAAAGGACATAAGCTGCCTGGGAGAATGGGCGGAGACAAAGTAACATCACAGAAACTTAAGGTAGTTAAAGTAGATGCAGGGAAAAATTTGTTACTCGTAAGAGGAGCCGTACCCGGGCCTCGAAATGGTCTTTTGGTGATCAAAAATTCCGTTAAAGCGAGTTAGAAAGGGGGCTTAGTGAATATGCCCACAGTGGACGTGTATAACATTGAAGGGGAACAAGTAGGTGAACTGGAACTCAGTGCGGAGATTTTCGATACTCGGGTCAACGATAGTCTCCTTTTTGAAGTATCCCAGATGCTCTTAGCTGCCCGTCGTCGTGGTACAGCAAGCACCAAAACAAGGGGAGAGATAAGGGGTGGCGGTAAAAAACCCTGGAAGCAGAAGGGTACTGGTAGAGCACGTGCGGGAAGTACTCGTTCGCCCATTTGGGTTGGAGGAGGCACTGTCTTTGGTCCCAAGCCGCGAAATTACCGTTATCTGATGCCTAAAAAAATGAGGCGTGCCGCACTGCGGTCTGCTCTGACTACAAAATTCGCAAGTAATAACCTTATGGTTTTGGATGAATTAAATATTTCCGAGCCCAAGACCAAAGAGATCGTCAAAATGTTAAACAACTTGCATGTCAGCGGCAGCGTCCTTCTGGTTACCGGTAAATCGGATCTAAATATTCTTAAGTCAGGGCGTAATATTCCGGGAGTGACAACAGCAGTTGCTAACCAGATCAATGTCCTTGAAATTCTGAACCACGGTACGCTCATTCTGACAAGAGAAGCTGTGGCCAGGATTGAGGAGGTGTTCTCTCATGAGAAATCCGCGTGACATTATCTTCAAGCCTCTCATTACTGAGAAGTCCTCAGCCCAGATGGAAGAAAAGAAGTACTCATTTGTAGTAGATAAAAGAGCCAACAAAATTGAAATAAAAAAGGCTGTCGAGGAGATTTTTGGGGTTAAAGTAAAAAGTGTTAATACAATGTCAGTTAAGGGAAAACCAAGGCGCATGGGTGTTCATAAGGGGTACCGCCCCGATTGGAAAAAAGCTATTGTCACCCTGCGTGCAGAAAGCAAGACAATTGAAATTTTTGAATAAAGGACAACTTCTCTAAGAAAGGAGGTCCAAGAGCTATGGGAATTAAAAAATTTGTTCCTACTTCACCCGGAAGGCGTTTTATGACTGTTTCCACCTTTGAAGAGATCACCAAGAAGAAACCGGAAAAGTCATTGTTGGAACCATTAAAGAAAACAGCCGGTCGGAATGCAGCAGGTAGGATTACTGTCAGGCATCATGGAGGAGGACATAAACAGCAATACCGGATCATTGATTTTAAAAGGGAAAAAGACGGGATTCCAGCTGAAGTGGCTGCGATAGAGTATGACCCTAATCGGTCAGCCCGTATTGCTCTTTTACACTATGCTGACGGAGAAAAGCGCTACATTCTTGCTCCTCTGGGCCTGAAAGTCGGCACTAAGGTAAGTTCCGGCCCTGGGTCCGAAATCAGACCCGGCAATACGCTCCAACTCCTGAATATCCCTGTGGGTACTTTGGTGCATAATATCGAGATGATTCCCGGAAAAGGCGGGCAGATGGTTCGTTCTGCCGGAGGGGTCGCTCAGCTGATGGCGAAAGAAGGGAAATATTGTCACATTAAGCTTCCTTCAGGCGAGGTAAGACTGGTGCCATCAGGATGTAAAGCTACCGTTGGCCAGGTAGGGAATGTGGATCATGAAAATATTACTATCGGTAAAGCAGGCCGCTCAAGGTGGTTGGGTATCAGGCCTACTGTGAGGGGATCTGCCATGAACCCTGTTGACCATCCCCACGGTGGTGGTGAGGGCAAAGCTCCTATCGGAAGAACAGGACCCGTTACACCCTGGGGCAAGCCTACTTTAGGCTACAAAACCCGTCCAAAAAAGAAAAAATCAGACTTTTATATTGTTAAAAAGCGAAAGAAATAAGACGGGTAATACCCATAATTATTATTAGAAAGGGTGATTCCATGGGACGTTCTTTAAAAAAAGGACCATATGTGGAAGACAGGCTGATGGATAGAATCGTAAAAATGAACAGTTCAAATGAGAAACGTGTAATCAAGACATGGTCCCGGCGTTCCACCATATTTCCCGAAATGGTAGGCCATACGATTGCTGTGCATGATGGCCGGAAACATGTGCCCATTTATATCACGGAAGATATGGTCGGACATAAGCTTGGAGAGTTTTGTTCCACACGTACTTTTCGCGGCCATGGCTCCCATACTGAAAGATCCACTTCATTGAAATAGAACTATTACGAGCGAACGGCGGCGACAATTTTTCAAGCAGAGGTGTAAGAGGTTAAGGGAGGAAAATATATGGAAGCGAAAGCACAGGCGAGGTTTGTTAGGATAGCTCCCCGAAAAGCCAGAATAGTAATGGATCTTATCCGGGGGAAAAATGTAGGCGAGGCGTTTTCTATCCTGCAGTTTGTTCCCAAGAGGGCTTCAGGGATTATTGAAAAGGTAGTTCAATCAGCTGTAGCTAACGCTGAGCATAACTATGAAATGAATAAAGATGATCTTTTTATATTTAAGGCATTTGTGGATGAAGGCCCTACACTGAAAAGATTTAGGCCGAGGGCGATGGGCAGGGCTTCAGCCATTAGAAAAAGA
The DNA here is from genome assembly GCA_030656575.1 of Bacillota bacterium. Taxonomy (GTDB): domain Bacteria; phylum Bacillota; class Dethiobacteria; order DTU022; family UBA8154; genus JAUSPO01. The sequence continues at coordinate 18,853 of JAUSPO010000110.1, read as the reverse complement.
TCAAGTCATTTAACTGTTATTTTAAGTGAAAGAAAGGAGGCATAAAACATTGGGGCAAAAAATTAGTCCTATCGGTTTCCGGGTCGGGATATACAGGGATTGGGATGCCCGTTGGTATGCCGAGAAGGACTATACAAAGCTGCTTCATGAAGATCTTAGGGTTCGTGCTTTTATCAAGAAGCAGCTGGATGGGGCAGGCATATCACGTATAGAAATCGACCGTGCAGCTAATAACCTGCGTATCAATATTCATACGGCGAAGCCAGGGATGGTAATTGGAAAAGGCGGTTCCGGCGTAGATAAACTGCGTCGCACCTTGGAGCAGATGACAGAGAAAAAAGTCCATGTGAATATCATAGAGATTAAAACTCCGGAACTGGATGCTTATCTGGTTGCGGAAAGCATCGCACAGCAGCTGACAAGGAGAATCGCTTTCAGAAGAGCAATGAAACAGTCAGTTTTCAGGACAATGAGAGCAGGTGCCAAAGGGGTGAAAATAACCTGCAAAGGCAGGCTGGCCGGTTCTGAAATGGCTCGTACAGAAAGCTACCATGAAGGGACAGTCCCGCTGCAGACGCTGCGGGCTAACATCGATTATGGTTTCGTGGAAGCTGCTACAACCTACGGTCGTATTGGTGTAAAAGTTTTGATCTATAAAGGAGACATTCTTCCCCAGGCCAGAAAAAAACCAGAAGAGTCGGAAGAGGGAGGAAAGAGTACAAATGTTAATACCAAAACGAGTTAAGTTTCGCCGCCATCAGCGGGGACGCATGAAAGGCGTGTCGAAAGGTGGGACGCAGATAGATTCCGGGGAATTTGGCTTGCAGGCTCTTGAGCCGAGGTGGGTTACAAGCCAGCAAATAGAAGCTGCCCGGATAGCTATGACAAGGTATGTTAAAAGGGGCGGAAAGATTTGGATAAAAATATTCCCCCACAAGCCTGTTACTGCCAAACCTGCTGAGACCCGGATGGGTAAAGGCAAGGGTTCGCCGGAATATTGGGTTGCAGTGGTTAAGCCAGGACGAATCATGTTCGAGCTTGCAGGAGTTCCTGAAGAAACAGCAAGAGAAGCCATGCGTTTGGCGGCTCAGAAATTACCTCTTAAATGTAAATTTGTTAAAAGAGAAGAAATAGGTGGTGAAGCCCATGAAGGGGAGCGAAGTTCGTGAGCTTTCAGACAAGGAGCTTCAGGAGAAAATCCGGGAGCTGAAAGATGAGCTTTTTAACCTGCGTTTCCAAATGGCCACTGGCCAGATGGAAAACACAATGAGACTCAAAGAAGTACGCAAGTCTATCGCCCGGGTAAAAACTGTTATGCGTGAGCGAGAACTGGCTGCGGCCCGCGGTTGAGTACCTGAAAGGAGGCAGCGGATTGGAAAGAATCAGTCGTAAGATAAGAATTGGAAAAGTGGTCAATAATAAAATGGATAAAACTGTTGTTGTTGCCGTAGAAAGAAGTACACGCCATCCTTTATACGGTAAGATCATCAGAAATACCAAGAAATATAAGGTTCATGATTCAGAAAATGAATGCAGGATCGGGGACAAGGTGAAGATTATGGAAACCAGGCCTCTGAGTAAAGAAAAAAGATGGCGTCTATTTGAAATCATTGAGAAATCTCAGTTGTAGTCTCGGCGAAAGGAGGGGCAGTAATGATACAGACTTTATCAGTTCTCAACGTCGCCGATAATACTGGGGCCCGAAAGATTATGTGTATCCGTGTTCTGGGTGGCTCAAAAAGGAAAGCCGCCAGCGTCGGTGATATTATTGTTGCTTCTGTTAAAGAAGCTAATCCCGGTGGAGTGGTAAAAAAGGGAGATGTGATCCGCGCCGTTGTCGTTCGAACCAGAAAAGGATATCGGCGTAAAGATGGTACTTTCATAAGATTTGATGAGAATGCTGCAGTAATTATAAATGATCAAAAAGCTCCCAGGGGTACCCGGATTTTTGGGCCGGTAGCCAGAGAATTAAGAGACAAAGATTTTATGAGAATTGTCTCTTTGGCTCCAGAGGTGCTTTAATTACGGTAGGTCCAGGAGGTTAAGGAGGTGTGTGTATGCCTGTAACCAAGTTTCATGTCCGTAAAGGCGATAAAGTTATGGTTCTTTCCGGAAAGTATAAAGGAAAAAAGGGTAAAGTAGTGAGTACCCTTCCCAAAGCAAATAAGGTGCTGGTAGAGGGTATAAATATAATCAAAAAGCATGCCCGCCCTACACAAAAAGTTCCACAGGGTGGTATCAGGGAGATAGAAGCTCCTATGCATTTGAGTAAAGTCATGTTGATTTGTCCATCCTGCCAGCAGCCCAGCCGTATTTTTCGCCGTGCCCTTTCAGATGGGAAGCACGTCAGGGGCTGTAAAAACTGCGGCGAATTGATTGACAAATAAGTTATTCAGTTGAAGGTAGGGTTAAGGAGGTAGTAATATGTCCATCTTGAAGGAAAAATATAAGGCGGAAGTCCGACCCGCATTAATGGAGCATTTTTCTTATAGAAATATCCTGGAAGTGCCGCGTTTGGAAAAAGTGGTAATTAACATGGGTATTGGTGAAGGTAAGGAAAATCCTAAATTTTTGGAAGTTGCAGCTAAGGAATTGGCCTTAATTGCCGGACAGAAGCCTGTAATAACCAAAGCAAAAAAATCTGTGGCTAGTTTTAAACTGCGGGAAGGAATGTCTATTGGATGCAAGGTAACCCTGCGTGGGGAAAGGATGTACGACTTTGTAAGTAAGCTTATCAATGTAGCCCTCCCCAGGGTCAGGGATTTCCGTGGTGTTTCACCCAAAGCATTTGACGGTCGTGGAAATTACACCCTTGGTTTAAAAGAACAGATTATCTTCCCTGAGATCAACTATGATCTAGTGGAAAGGATCCAGGGAATGGATATCACGATTGTTACAAATGCCAAAACTGATGAAGAGGCCAAGGAATTACTCCGGAAAATGGGTATGCCATTTAAAGCAGCATAGATGTTTTGAACCTAGAGAGTATAGAAGGGAGGTGCGGCCTGGTTGATGTAAAGACCAGGAGAATTAGTGGCTAAAAAGTCTTTAATTGCCAAAGCAAAAAGAGATCCCAGGTTTGAAGTTCGTCGTTATAACCGCTGCCAGCTGTGTGGTCGTCCAAGAGCCTACTTGCGTAAGTTCGGGATGTGTCGTATCTGTTTCCGTAAGCTTGCTCACCAGGGTGTAGTGCCCGGGGTAAAAAAGGCCAGTTGGTAGGGCGTTGCGTAGAAAGGAGGTTTCAGTACTAAAATGATGACCGATCCTATTGCTGATCTGTTAACGAGGATCCGAAATATTCATTTATCAGGGCATGGACACGTTCAGCTCCCATCTTCCAAAATTAAAAAAGCTATTGCAGTGATTTTGAAAAAGGAAGGTTATATTAGGGATTTCGAATATGTTCCTGATACGAAACAGGGGATCTTGAAAATCTATATGAGACCACATGCTCAGGGGGCCATTACAGGATTGAAACGTATTAGTAAGCCCGGATTAAGGGTTTATGTGAATAAAGATGAACTGCCCCGCGTTCTGGGTGGATTGGGTATTGCTATCATTTCTACCTCTCAGGGGCTTATGACTGACCAGGAGGCCCGCAAAGCCGGACTGGGCGGTGAAGTGATATGTTATGTATGGTAGGAGGTGGTACTATTGTCGCGTATTGGGAAAAAACCTATTTCTAAACCTGAAAATGTTGAAATTACGATAGAAGCAGGGAACGTTGTTACCGTTAAAGGACCAAAAGGACAGCTGACAAAAAAAATCCCAAATTGCCTGGAGATTAAGATTGAGGATGGTTTAATCTCTGTCTTACGTCCTTCTGACAAAAAGGAGCATCGCTCCATGCATGGTCTGGGGAGAACATTACTGGCTAATATGGTAGAAGGAGTAACCAGCGGTTTTTTCAAGAACCTGGAACTTGTAGGCGTAGGGTATCGTGCTGCAAAACAGGGGGATAAGTTAGTCTTGAGTGTTGGGTACTCCCAGCCGGTTCATTTTGATCCTAAAGAAGGAATTGAAATAGAAGTGCCGGCGCCTACCAAAATCTCAGTCAGGGGTATTGATAAAGAGATTGTCGGCGATACTGCAGCGAGGATTCGCAGTATTCGTCCGCCTGAGCCTTATAAGGGTAAAGGGATTAAATATGAACAGGAACATATCAGGCGTAAGGTAGGTAAAGCAGGTAAGTAATTAAGGTGGGAATGTTTAAAAGGGGTGAATCATAGTGGCACGAATATTAGACAAAACAAAGGCCAGGAAGCGGCGTCACTTCAGGGTACGGAAAAAGATAAACGGCAATCCGGAGAACCCAAGGCTAAATGTTTATCGCAGCCTGAGGCATATATACGCTCAGATCATTGATGATACCAGCAGACGTACTCTGGTATTTGCTTCCACACTGGACCCCTCCCTGAAAGAGCAGCTCAGCAGTACAGGAAACAAAGAAGCCGCTCGCTTAGTAGGAGAACTTCTGGCTAAAAGAGCCCTTGAAAAGGGTATCAATACTGTGTTGTTTGACCGGGGAGGATTTCTCTATCATGGAAGAGTAAAATCCCTGGCAGAAGGAGCCAGGAGTCAGGGTCTAAAATTTTAAGAAGCAGTGAAAGGAGGGTATGGTATTGTCCAAGGTTGAGCCCAAAGGTGAAGTTTCTGAAAGAGTAGTTAAGATAAATAGGGTAGCCAAGGTGGTAAAAGGTGGGCGCAGGTTTAGTTTTAGTGCCCTTGTCGTTGTAGGGGATGGAAGCGGAGCCGTAGGTGTTGGTTTGGGAAAAGCAGGGGAAGTCCCTGAGGCCATCCGCAAAGGAATAGAAGACGCAAAAAAGAACTTGATCCTGGTGCCTATGATAGGAACCACTATTCCTCATCCCATCACAGGAAATTTCGGGGCTGGCAAGGTCCTTTTAAAACCGGCTTCTGAAGGTACCGGTGTTATTGCCGGTGGTCCGGTCAGAGCTGTTCTGGAGTTGGCTGGCATAAAAGATATTTTGACAAAAAGCCTAGGTTCTTCTAATGCTTTAAATATGATTAATGCAACGATAGAGGGATTGAAATCTTTAAAAACACCAGAAGAAGTTGCCAGGGTTCGGGGCAAACGGGTAGAAGATCTTAGAGCATAGGGGGGAGTTAAGCGTGAACAAAATTAGAATAAAACTGGTAAGAAGTCCCGTTGGTTGTAAGCCATCTCAGCGCTTGACCATTAAAGCCCTTGGTTTGAGGAAAATGAACCATATTGTGGAACATAACGATACTCCCCAGATTAGGGGAATGGTTGATCGTGTCAGGCATTTGGTATCAGTCGAGGATTTTTAACTTGTTCATCAATAATACAAAGGAGGTGTTCTGAAGATGCGCCTGCATGATTTAAAACCTTCTCCAGGTTCTCGGACTTCTCCTAAAAGAGTTGGCCGGGGTACCGGTTCCGGTTCCGGTAAGACAGCGAGTCGGGGACATAAGGGACAAAAGGCGCGTTCAGGAGGAGGCGTTCGTCGTGGTTTTGAAGGAGGACAAATGCCGCTCTTTCAACGACTGCCCAAGCGGGGCTTTACAAATATCTTCCGGAAAGAATTGTCTGAAGTGAATGTGGAAACCCTGAACCGTTTTGAAGCTGGAACTGTGGTTACTCCGCAGCTTTTAAAAGATAGAGGTTTGGTGAAATCACTTAAAGCCAAGATTAAAATTTTGGGAAATGGCGATCTTGAGAAAGAGCTCACCGTTCAAGCCCATAGATTTAGCGCACAGGCCAGGGATAAGATTGAAGCGGCCGGTGGGCGGGCTGAGGTGATTTAAATGTTGGAAACAGTTCGCAATGCACTGAAAATAGGAGAACTGCGTCAGAGGATACTCTTTACTGTACTGATGCTCGTAGTCTTTCGTGTCGGCGCTCACGTGCCAATTCCGGGTATTAACCCGGAAGTGCTGGCAGATTTTTTTCAGGGAAATACTATTTTTGGGTTTTTAGATGTTATGGGCGGAGGGGCGCTGAGCAAATTTACGGTTTTCGCTATGGGGATCATGCCATATATAAACGCTTCTATTATTGTTCAGCTCTTAACTGTGGTCATTCCAAAGTTCAAGGAGTGGAGCGAAGAGGGAGTGGAAGGCCGTAAGAAAATGATGCAGGTTATTCGTTATGGGACCGTAGGTTTGGGTCTTTTACAGGCAACGGGAATGACATTTAGTTTAATGCAGCCCGCTGTTACGGATCCCAGCACTTCCTCCTATTTAGTAATTATTATATCTTTAACCGCTGGTACTGCTTTCCTGATGTGGCTTGGAGAGCTTATTACGGAAAAAGGTATTGGCAATGGTATCTCTTTGATTATATTTGGCGGTATTGTGGCAGGTTTTCCAGGGCAGGTATTGTCGATTGCAGAGCTGATTCGGTTGGGCGAAGCACGCTTTTTTATGCTGATTCCCATCCTTATTGTATTATTGGGCCTTATTGTGGGAATTATTGCCCTCGATGTGGGCAGGAGGCGTATTCCGGTGCAGTATGCCAAGAGAGTGGTAGGAAGGCGTATGTATGGGGGACAAAGTACTCATATTCCACTTAAGGTTAACCAGGCCGGAGTTATCCCAGTTATTTTTGCTTCAGCCATATTAATGTTTCCTGCCACGATTGTGATGTTTATTAATCATCCTATTGCCAAAGGGATCGCGGATGCATTAAACTGGGGGACATTGCTTAACACAACACTTTACGCTTTGTTTATTATCCTTTTTACGTTCTTTTATACAGCAATTCAGTTTGATCCGATGAAGGTGGCAGGAGACATCAAAAAATACGGAGGCTTTATTCCGGGGTTAAGACCGGGTCGTCCCACAGCTGAGTATTTGAGCAAAGTATCCAGCCGATTAACTTTGGTAGGCGCCCTTTCACTTGCTTTTATCTGTGTTCTGCCTATTCTTTTACAGAACGTATCAAATTTGAACCTTATCTTCGGTGGTACGTCACTGATTATTATTGTTGGTGTGGCCCTGGAAACGATGAGGCAGATTGAAAGCCAGATGCTGATGCGCAATTACCAGGGTTTTATGAAATAAGGAGTCGGTTGGGTTGATCATAATTAAATCTCCTCAGGAAATTGAGCTTATGAGACAGGCAGGAAAAATCGTGGCAGCGACCCTGAAGGAAATAGAGTCAGCCATTAAACCGGGAGTCACTACAGGTCAGCTGGATAAACTGGCAGAACGCTGTATAAGAAAATTTAAAGCGAAGCCTGCTTTCCTGGGCTATCATGGTTTTCCGGCCAGTATTTGCGCATCTCTGAATGACGAAGTTGTGCATGGTATTCCAGGTCTTAGGTGTCTTAAAAACGGTGATATCATAAGTATTGATGTGGGGGTATTTTACAAGGGTTACTGTGGTGATGCAGCAGTTACTTTTCCTGTTGGAGAAGTTTCTTCGCAGGCACGGCGTCTAATCGATGCAACAAAGGAATCCCTGTATGCAGGTATCAACAAGGCTGTTCCGGGTAACAACCTTTACGACATTTCCAACGCCATTCAGAATTACGCCGAATCGTTGGGATTTTCCGTAGTGCGAAATTATGTTGGCCATGGTATTGGCAGCGATATGCATGAGGAACCTCAGGTGCCAAACTTTGGCCTTCCCGGCAAGGGTTCTCTTCTAGAACCGGGGATGGTTCTTGCCATCGAGCCTATGGTGAACGAGGGTTCCTGGGAAGTGGAGACCTTGAATGATGACTGGACGGTTGTAACCAGGGACAGAAGTCTTTCGGCCCATTTTGAGCATACTGTGGCTATACTCCAGGATGGTCCGGAAATCCTGACCTCTTTCTAGGGGGGAATAAAGTGGATTTAGAATCAGGGCAGGTAGTAAAATCACTGGCGGGAAGAGATAAGGGAAAACTGTACCTTATCATCGGTATTGAAGGTAACAGAGCACTTCTGGCAGATGGACGATGCCGGTGTGTTATCAAACCGAAAAAGAAAAATTTAAATCACCTGCAACCTTACCGCTGTGTTGTCCCTGAAATAAAGGAGAGGATCCGGCAAGGTAATTTGAATGATAATGTAGTGAGAAATACCCTCAATATCATGCTATCTGCTGAAAGCGGAAAAAATTACTCTCACTGTCTCCGGACCTCTTTGTCTGATGGATGTTAGGAAAGGAGGCATGATAAGAGTATGTCCAAAAAAAAGGATGTTATTGAAGTTGAGGGCACAGTAGTAGAGCCTTTACCCAACGCCATGTTCAGGGTGGAAATAAAAAACGGGGTGAAGATACTGGCTCATGTTTCAGGTAAGATACGCATGAATTTCATTCGTATTCTCCCGGGAGATCGTGTTTTGGTTGAGGTATCGCCATACGACCTGACCAGGGGACGGATCACTTATCGCTATAAATAAAGTCAAGGGGGGGCTAAGTGCCATGAAGGTGCGCCCATCGGTGAAGCCTATGTGTGAAAAATGTAAAGTTATACGCCGCAAAGGAAAAGTAATGGTTATCTGTGAAAATCCCAAGCACAAGCAGAAACAGGGCTAAAAGAAGCTGTCATAAAGGCTTGTTATGGGGTAGTCTAATCTTGAACATGCTGTTTAAGGGTATAATTACTTTCCAAAATGGGCATTATTATTACGTTTAACCTTTTTAAGGAGAAGGAGGTGGAGAACACTATGGCCAGGATAGCTGGGGTCGACTTGCCGCGTGATAAAAGAGTAGAAATTGCTTTGACTTATATTTTTGGCCTGGGGCGTAAAAAAGCGCAGGAGGCTTTAAAATATACTAACATAAATCCTGATACGAGAGTAAGAAACCTTACCGAGGATGAAGTTAACAGGATCAGAGAGTATATAGATAAAAATTACAAGGTTGAGGGAGATTTACGGCGCGATGTTTCCATGAACATTAAGCGTCTTATTGAAATCAGCTGTTATCGTGGAATCCGGCATCGTCGCGGATTACCCGTCAGAGGGCAGAATACCAAAAATAACGCCCGAACCCGTAAAGGACCTAAACGGACAGTTGCTGTCCGCAGGAAAAAATAAAACCGGAGAAATAATTATTTAAAGTAAACAACAAAAAGGAGGGAGAAAACTTGGCCAAAAGAAAAACTACATCGCGACCGCGGCGGCGAGAGCGTAAAAATATTGAGCATGGCATTGCCCATATAAAGTCAAGCTTTAATAATACAATTATTAGTATCTCTGATCTTCAGGGAAACAATGTTTCCTGGTCCAGCGCCGGGACGGTGGGTTTTAAGGGTTCACGCAAATCCACGCCTTTCGCAGCACAGTTGGCAGCGGAATCCGCAGCCAGATCCGCAATGGATCACGGCATGAAACAGGTTGAAGTATTTGTTAAAGGGCCGGGGGCCGGTCGGGAAGCTGCTATTCGCTCACTGCAGGCTGCCGGACTGGAGGTTAATCTTATCAAAGATGTCACTCCCATTCCCCACAACGGTTGTCGTCCACCAAAGCGGCGCCGTGTCTAAAGAACCATATAAAACAGGAGGTGTTAAGACCATAGATGGCCAGATATAAAGAAGCTTCCTGCAGGCTGTGCCGCCGTGAGGGTGTCAAGCTTTATTTGAAGGGTGACAGGTGCTATAGTGAAAAATGCGCCTATACCCGTAAGGCATATCCTCCAGGTGATCATGGACAGGGCAGGCAAAAGATAACAGAATATGGAATGCAGTTACGTGAAAAGCAGAAAGCGCGCCGTATTTACGGTGTAATGGAGAAACAGTTCAAGCGTTATTTTAAAGAAGCTGATAGACGTAAGGGAGTTACAGGTGAAATATTATTGCGGATATTGGAAAGCAGGCTCGATAATATGATTTACCGAATGGGATTAGCCCGCTCTCGTACAGATGCCCGCCAGCTATTACGCCATGGACACTATATGGTTAACGGCCGTAAGGTTGATATACCATCTTACCTGACCAGAACGGGTGATGTAATTGCAGTCCGTGAAAAAAGCAAAAATAGCTCCTTTTTTAAAGAATTAGCTGAGTGGGGAGCTGCTCAGGGAACCGTTAGCTGGCTGGAGGTTGATCGGGATAATATGAGCGGCAAAGTTTTAAGGTTGCCTTCCAGGGATGAACTGGATATCCCCATCACCGAGCACCTTATTGTAGAGCTTTATTCCCGTTAAAAATTTTCTCTAAAATAAGGTAGGAGGGAAAAGTTTAGTGATTGAGATTGAGAAGCCTAAGATTGATTGGGTAAATAAAGACGGAGATGAATATGGTCGTTTTGTAGTGGAACCGCTGGAAAGGGGTTATGGAATAACCCTTGGCAATTCACTGCGTCGTATTTTGCTTTCTTCTTTACCCGGGGCAGCTGTTACAAGTGTCAAAATTGAAGGTGTATTACACGAGTTTTCTACTATTCCTCATGTCGTTGAAGATACCCCGGAGGTTCTTTTGAATCTGAAATCCTTAAGGATAAAAATTCATTCCAATGAACCCCAGGTCCTCATTATTGATGCAGAGGGAGCGGGAGAGATTACCGCTGGTGACATCAAAGCTCCTGCAGAAGTTGAAATTCTTAATCCGGATTTAGTTATTGCCACTCTGGAAGAAGAGGGAAAGCTTTATATGGAGATCTCTGTAAACATTGGACGGGGCTATGTCTCGGCAGAGCGCAACAAGATTCCTAACCAGCCTATAGGGGTAATTCCGGTGGATTCCATTTTTACGCCCATTAAAAAGGTTAATTTTAACGTAGAGGATACGAGGGTTGGTCAAATTACCGATTACGATAAACTGACTCTTGATGTCTGGACCGATGGGAGTATTCGTGTTGATGAAGCGATTAGTTTAGGAGCCAGGATACTGAGCAAACATTTGGGTCTTTTCGTTAACCTGACGGAAAAGGTCGATGAGATTGAAATAGCCAGCGAAGAAGATGAAAACAACAAAGAGAAAGTTTTGGAAATGACTATTGAGGAACTGGATCTTTCAGTTCGCTCATATAACTGCCTGAAAAGGGCAGCTATTAATACAGTAGAAGAACTCATCCGTAAATCGGATGATGAGATGATGAAAGTACGCAACTTGGGTAAAAAATCTCTGGAAGAAGTACAGCACAAACTGATTGAACTGGGCCTTAATCTCAGGAAAGAATCGGAATAGAAACCCGGGTATTTTTTGGTAGAGGAGGTACGGACCCCGGTTTCCTTTGAAAAAGAAACCGGTAAAATAATGAGTCATCGTAAATTTGGTAGAAAAGTAGGCCCCAGAAGGGCTCTTTTACGCAACCTGGTAACATCTTTTTTCATTGCCGAACGCATTGAGACCACCGAATCAAAGGCGAAAGAGGTAAATCGCCTCGCTGAAAAATTAGTTACCCTGGCAAAAAGGGGTGATCTCCATGCGCGAAGGCTGGCTCTTGCCTATATGTTGGACGAGAACGCTGTAACTAAATTATTTGAAAAAATTGGACCCCGCTATGAGGGAAGAGACGGCGGTTATACTAGAATAATTAAAAAAGGCAACCGTCAGGGTGATGGGGCTCTTATTGTTGTTTTGGAACTGGTCTAGTAAGTTATGGATGTCGCGAACCTAATGTTCTGCGTCATCTGTGCGGAATATAGGCGGGAGATTAATTCGGAATGAATAATATGATTGAAGTAGAAAAGGTAACTTTCGAATATCCCTTATCTGAAGATCATACAATCAAGGCCCTGGAGAATATTTCCCTGGAAATTAATGAGGGGGAATATATTGCCTTAATAGGTCCAAATGGTTCCGGTAAATCTACCCTTGCGCGACATCTAAATGCCATTTTGCTGCCAACGTCCGGAGAAGTTCGTGTCTACGGTTTTCCTACGAACGCAGAAGAATATCGTTGGGAAATCCGCAGGCGTGTAGGTATGGTATTCCAAAACCCGGACAATCAGATTGTGGCTACTACAGTAGAGGAAGATGTTGCTTTTGGCTTGGAAAACCTGGGCATTGAAACTTCTGTTATTTTAGAGAGGGTTAATGAAGCTTTGGAGCTTGTTGGACTCTTTCAGCTCAGGAACCATGCTCCCCATCTTCTCTCCGGGGGGCAGAAACAAAGGCTTGCCATTGCGGGGGTTGTTGCTATGCGTCCCCGGTGCCTGGTCCTTGATGAACCAACCGCCATGCTTGACCCGCGGGGAAGGCGCGAGGTGTTGGAAACCGTCAAAAAGATGAATCGCCAGGAGGGCATAACGGTAGTTCACATCACACATTTTATGGAGGAAACATTGGAAGCAGGCAGAGTAGTAGTTATGAACAGAGGAAATATTATACAGAATGGTAGTCCTGAAGAAATTTTTAATGGTAAAATTGATCTTCATGCTCTTGGCCTCGAGATGCCGACGGTGCCGAAACTGGTTCGCATGCTCCGGGCAGGTGGCCTTAATATTCCGGAAAACGTTGTTCATGTTCATGAACTGGTGAGCTTTTTATGCTAATTGAAACGAAAAATCTAGCACATGTATATATGCCGGGAACTCCTTTCCAGGTAGAAGCCCTGCAAGGGGTTTCCCTGGAGATAGAGCGGGGAGAATTTGTCGGTATTATTGGGGAAACCGGTTCCGGTAAATCTACGTTTGTCCAACATTTAAATGGACTTCTAAAACCGACTTCCGGGGAAGTGTTATTTGATGGGCACAATATTTGGACAAAAGCGAACAATATGCGTAAGCACCGCTCGCGCATAGCTCTACTTTTTCAGTTTCCAGAGCACCAGCTTTTTGAGGAGACAGTCTTTAAAGATATAGCTTTTGGACCGCGCAATCTTGGTCTTGGTGGTGAAGAACTGGAAAAGCGTGTCCGATATGGCCTGGAATTAATGGGACTTGATTTTAAGCTTTATAAAGACCGTTCTCCTTTTAATCTCAGTGGAGGAGAAAAGAGGAGAGTGGCCATGGCAGGGATTCTTGCCATGGAACCGGAAGTTATTATCCTGGACGAGCCTACTGCAGGGATGGATCCTTCAGGCAGACGGCAGTTACTGGAGCAGATTAAAAGGCTTCACTCCGAACAGAACCTTACCGTTATTTTGGTAACCCATAACATGGAAGATGTATCCCGCCTGGCTGGAAGGCTTTTTGTCTTCTCCGGGGGAAGATTGGTTCTGGAAGGGACACCGGTTGATGTTTTTAAGTCTGCCGAAACCATTAAGGAAATAGGGTTGGAGCTTCCACCCCTTACGGAACTTTTACAGGAATTAAAAAAAAGTGGGAAAGATATCAGTACCGACCTTTTTTCCGTTGAGGATGTGGGTAGGGAAATACTGCAGCTTTACAGGGAGGGCTGAGTCATGCGAAGTATAACCCTGGGGCACTACCTGCCCGGCAATTCCCTCCTTCACAGATTGGATCCGAGGGTAAAACTGGTTAGTCTGCTGATCATGATTGTTGCTCTCTTCATGGTAAAAACTTTTCTCGGTTTTATTCTTTTCGGTTCATTCGTTTTTTTTATATTTGTGAGTTCCCGTCTTCCCTGGCGATATTTTCTGCGTGGTTTGAGACCTGTTCTATATATAGTTCTTTTTACTCTAATCCTGCATTTTCTCTTTACCAAGGGAGGGCAGGTTTACTGGCGTCTGGGTCCGGTAACAATTGAAGAAGCAGGGGTTTTTCTGGGTACTTTTATGACCCTGAGACTAATTTTGCTGGTAATTACAACTTTGTTAATTACACTGACTACTTCTCCAATCTCTTTCGCCGATGGAATAGAATTTCTGCTGCGCCCTTTCCGGCGCTTAGGAGTGCCGGGTCATGAGATTGCCATGATGATGACTATCGCTTTAAGGTTTATACCCACACTGATGGAGGAAAGTGATAAGATTCGCAAGGCCCAGATGGCACGGGGCGCAGATTTTGAGACAGGGAACATATTACGCCGTGCCGGAAACCTTGTTCCTTTGCTGGTTCCACTCTTTGTAAGTGCTTTTCGCAGGGCTGATGAGTTGGCTATAGCAATGGAAGCTCGCTGTTATCGTGGAGGCGAAAATCGTACAAAAATGCGGAAACTGTATACACAGCGCCTCGATTACTTTGGTATCTTAACTGTTACAGGCCTTATTATTATCATAATAGTTACCGGGGTCTGATTTGTCCCAGGATTGGGGGATGAAATAAGAACTTGCAAAACTACATGATTGTTGTTTCTTATGATGGGACCTCTTATCATGGCTACCAGTTCCAGAAAAATGCCCTGACAGTTCAGGATGTCCTGGAAAAAAACATAAAAAAACTCTACAGCAAAATGATAAGAGTGGAAGTGGCTGGCCGGACGGATACGGGTGTGCACGCCAGGGGACAGGTGGTAAACTTTCTTGCTCCTGATTTAATCCCTGTAGAACGACTGTCATTTGCCCTGAACAGAATTTTACCTCGGGATATTGTTGTTATGGAAGCCAGGATAGTATCCAATACCTTTCATGCAAGGCGTGATGCCACAGCCAAGGTTTACTCTTATACAATTGACAATGGGCAATTACCCGATGTTTTTAACAGGCATTATGCCTATCACGTAAGCAATCCTCTGGACGTGGAAGCTATGAAAACAGGTGCCTCTTTTCTTTTGGGAGAACATGACTTTAAGGCCTTTCAGGCTGCAGGAAGCACTGTTCAGACTACTAACCGTACACTTTTCTCTCTGAAAATTGAAAAGCAGGAGCCTTTCATTATTCTTAGTTTTGAGGGAAGCGGTTTTCTCTATAAAATGGTTCGAATTATTACAGGAACCCTCATCGAGGTGGGGCGGGGAAAAAGAAGGCCTGAGGAAATCAAGGAAATATTAGAAGGCAAAGACCGAAAAGGAGCAGGAAAAACGGCTCCATCCAAGGGCGTCTGCCTGGAAAAGGTAGTTTACCGATCTTTAGCTTGACTGTGGTAAATTATTATATTAAAATAAGTTTTGTGACGCGATAAAAGCTGGTGCCTGTTTTTGGCGTAAGGCGCCTGGTTTTCATAATGATAATGAATGCCGGCATAGTTCTGCTACCGGTTGAGAAAGGAGGTGTGCAAGTCTGCGTTAGCCAATATTATTTGGCTGAAAGTGGAGCAGGCGAAAAGTATGCGCACAACATATATTGCAAAAGAACAGGATATTGAGCGGAAATGGTATGTTTTAGATGCTTCCGGTTTGCCTTTGGGCAGGTTGGCCAGTGAGGTGGCAAGATTACTCCGTGGTAAGCACAAGCCCATTTATACTCCCCACGTGGATACAGGTGATTTCGTGGTTATTATTAACGCCAGCAAGGTACTCTTAACGGGAAATAAATTAACACAGAAATTCTACTACAGGCATACGGGTTATCCGGGCGGTATTAAGAAAATCCGTTATGATGAACTTCTTGCCAAGAAACCTGAGTTAGCTTTTACCCTGGCGGTAAAAAGAATGCTTCCTGGCAACCGTTTGGGAAGGGCCATGTTAAAAAAACTTAAAGTCTTTGCCGGTCCTGAACATAATCTTAAAGCACAAGGCCCCGTTAGTTGGACATTTAGGCCGAAAAGGATAGCAGAACAATAAAATTATACCATCTTTGAAGAAGGGAGTGAAACACTTGGCCCAGGTTCAGTATTATGGTACGGGACGAAGAAAAAAGGCTATCGCCAGGGTCCGTTTGGTGCCCGGCGAGGGCAGGATTGTTGTAAACAGTAAAGATCTAAACGTTTATTTTGGAATGGATACATTAAAAACAGAAGTTCGCCGCCCCCTGGAGGCGACTGGAACCATGCAAAAATTTGACGTAATAGCCAAGGTAGAAGGCGGTGGCTACACCGGACAGGCTGGTGCTATCAGACATGGTATAGCCAGGGCTCTTCTTGAGGCGGACGGTGAATACCGTCCCGTATTAAAAAAAGAAGGGTTCCTCACACGGGATTCCCGGATGACGGAGCGAAAAAAGTATGGCTTAAAAAAAGCCCGCCGTGCACCTCAATTCTCCAAGCGTTAATTGTACGGTATCAAGTATGCATAAAGAAAAGAATTTATTTAAAGCTGGCAGCCCATGTCAGCTTTTCTTATTTTTTCAGGTTCTTAAGTGAGATAAACTTCCAGAACAACAGATAAAGGAAGCGTCTCAGGGTAACAATTAGAATCTCGGCAAATCTTGGTGGTTGTCAAACTTAGTAAAGTCTATTATAATGAAAATAAGAGAGAGAAGATATTAAAACCGGAGAAGGTTGATTATGAATGTTACTCAATATTTAGATGAAAAACTTAAGAATGGCACTGTTCATATTACTCTCATTGATCCTATGAAGCAATCACCGGACGCTGCCGGACGTCTTGCCCTTACTGCTCAGGAAGTAGGTAGTGATCTTATCCTGGTGGGAGGTTTGAGCGGCCTTTCTCAAAGGAACCTTGTGGACACTACAAGGTCTATTAAAGAAAAGATATCCATACCTCTCGTTTATTCTCCTACTGGGGCAGAAGCCCTTTGTTTTACTTTTGATGCGCTTTTGTTCGGAAGTCTTCTTAACTCAAAAAACCCCAGTTATGTCTTTGGCAGTCAGGCCCAGGCTGCGATCATTCTCAAAAGAATGGAATTGGAGACTATACCTGTAGGTTATATTGTGGTAGAGCCGGGGATAAAAATGGGAGAAGCTGCAAATATCGAACTCGTTTCCAGGGAAAACTACTGGTTGGCAGCTAATTATGCAGTTGCTGCAGAGCTTTTTGGAATGAAGTATATATATTTTGATTCTGGATTAGGTGCTGCTCAGCCTATTCCGGCCGGCATGATCCGCGCTGTAAAAAAGGAACTGTCTGTTCCATTGATTGTTGGTGGAGGGATCCGCACGGCAGTGGACGCACGTCGCGTGAGGCAGGCTGGCGCAGATATGGTAGTTACCGGCACAATTATTGAGAATGCCGGTTATCGCGAAAGACTGCGTTCAATTCTGAGTGCCCTGAAGGATTAATATTCTATACTGCTTTTCTAGTAAGACTTTCAAAGAGCACGGGATACGTTCATGTTTATGTGCTCTTTTTTTAAATTGATTTGTGAAATATTTCATTACTGGAGAGGAGTAATGAATCTTTATGTCGAACTTAATTCTATGCTTCTTTGAAAGGGGAAAAGCTATGCGTAAATTATTGCTGCTATTATTGATTATATCGTTTGTGTTTGCTTCAAGCGGTTGTTCTGTTCTTGAAGAAAGAGAAGCAATGGCCGATTTTCGCCCAGACAGGTACTGGGAGAATTCCTGGAAAATAGAAAAACGGGAGAGCCATATTGAATTGACGCCTGACCAGGCAGTTTTGGAAGCATCCAGCGTAATCAGATACACTGGTGAAGAACCGGCAGAAGATGTGAGGATCATAATGAGCAGCCCCCTGACAGACAACTTGTTAGATAAGGATGGGGAACTTGCAACAAGTTACGGTACAGTTAAACCTGGCGAAGTACTGGAATATAATTTTCGCCATGAAGGATCCTGGCGGGAAAAGACGCCAATAGCTGTTTTTGCTGAAAAGCTTGTTGATGATTATACTTATAACTCTTATATCCGCATCGCATGGAAATATGGTGACCAGGAGTATAGTCTTAGATTCTTTGACTGGAGTAGTGACCACTAGATCGCGACAGAGGTAAGCACTTTCGTCGCATCTGTTAGCTTAGATTTTTGACTGGAGTAGTTGGCAATATATTTGTTTCGTCATACTGTAATCCAGATGCTGCCCCATAGATTAAATCTTGGGGCAGCATTTTTTTTATCCTGATTTTTCTTTTGGGTAAAAGGCCCCCTCTAAGCATAGCAAATTCTGATTACGTTAATAGTAAGGGTTTGTCTAATGGTAGAGGAGCATTCCTGCCACAGCTCCAATGGCCAGCAGTATTAGTGGGTGGACCCGTGTAAACATAAGTAAAAGCAGGCCTCCTGCAGCGACAGCAGCACTTTTCATATCAATAATGGCATTTTTCCCTATCAGAAAAGCTGCCAGGCCAATGAGAGAGAGTACGGCGGGGTGAATTCCAAGCAGAGCCTTCTGTAGGCCCTGATGCCGGTAACAAAGTGTTAAAAGCTTAGCTGCAGGTATCACCAGTATAAGGGAGGGAAAGATCACTCCCAGGGTAGCTGTGACTGCTCCTGCCGGACCTGCCACCTGATAACCTACAAAAGTGGCTGCATTAATTGCCACAGGCCCGGGAGTCATTTCCGCAAGGGCAATAAGGTCTACGAACTCCCCAACGTTCAGCCACTGATGTGCTTGTATTATTTCCCGCTCTATGAGGGCAAGCATGGCGTAGCCCCCTCCAAAACCAAAAAGCCCTATTCTGAAAAAGGAAAGAAAAAGACTGATTAACAAGCTGAACATCATATCACTCCCTGCCAGAAGACCATAAAATACCTATCATTGCACTGCTGATGATAATGAATATGGGATGGATGTTAAAAATAATAAGTCCTGCCAAAAACAGAAAAAATAGCAGCAGAGGACGGTATCCTAAAAAAACGTTCTTGCCAAGTTTTAATACGGCAGAGACAATCAGGGCCAGGACTACGGGCCTGATTCCCGTAAAAGCAGCCTGAACGAGGATGTTTCCCTGGTATTGCCATAGAAATACAGCAATGAAGATGATGATCAAAAAGGAGGGAATGATTGCTCCTAGAAGTGAAAACAGTCCTCCTTTCAGACCGCGTAGGTGGTAACCCGTAAGTAATGACAGATTTACCACAATAGGCCCTGGAAGAGACTGGGCGATAGAAAGATTGTCCAGAAATTGCTGGTCTTTCATCCATGCTCTCTTTTCTATGATCTCTCTTCGGATAAAGGGAATCATGGCATATCCCCCGCCAATAGTAAAAGCACCTATTAAAAAATAGAGGGAGAACAACTTACTAAGTTTGACCTCTACTTCTTTTTTTTCACTAGCCTGATCAGTCTCT
>JAUSPO010000049.1 GCA_030656575.1 Bacillota bacterium | reverse complement strand
AAGGTTTCGGTTATCATTTTAGTGCTGGTGTCATTTATGCAGGTGAGCCATCAAAAATCTCATTCTCTTGCTCATTCCAAGGTGCTCCAAGTAGTGAGGCAGCATGCACTCAATTTGCTGATGATGAACGTCGTAAAATTGAAGATGACTTGAAAAAGTTCCAGTTCCTGCCAGTACTGCAAGCAGGTTTAATTTTTCGGATGTAATGCTGTCCACGGCACCGGCTAATTAGGCGTATGCTTAATGTAGGTCAGTCATCAATGAGGCAAAAAATCATGCCAGCAGAACGTACTGAAAAAACCATCTCTGAACTGCGTGACAGTCTGCACAGCTCGTTAGTGGAAGATGCACATCAGCAAGAGGCAAAGCTGGCCTTAGCCAAGCTGGAAACTCAGCTGCAAGGAAAAGCACCAGCCAATTTAGAAGTACTTGAGGATGTGCTGCGCCAATGGGAAGCCGATGTGGAGGTTAACCATCCGGTGCTATCTTCGATTGTGTCAGAAACGCTAAGGCGTTTGGCCGCGATGGGCATATGAGCCTGGCGTGTCGCTCGGGTTGCGGCGCCTGCTGCATTGCGCCCTCGATTACGCAGGCATTACCCAAAATGCCTAAAGGCAAGCCCGCTGGTGTGGCTTGTTTGCATTTGCTTGATGACTTTCGTTGTGAGTTATTTGGCCGCCCAGAACGTCCTGGCTTTTGTAGTAGCTTAAAGCCGGCAGTTGATATGTGTGGCAATGATCGAGAACAAGCCATCCGTTGGCTTGGTGCACTGGAGTTAAGCACCCAGCCCGATCTGCCGAGCAGGGTGCACTCCTAACAAAGTTCTCTTACAAACCGGCCGCTGCGCGCAGAGCTTCAGCTTTGTCGGTTTTTTCCCAGGTAAATGTCGTGAAGGTATCTACCTCACCGGTTTTGTCGTTGGTCACTGACACGGTTTCTGGTGTACGACCAAAGTGACCATAAGCTGCTGTGCGCTGATACATCGGGTGCAGCAGGTCTAGCATGCGGGTAATGGCATAGGGTCGCAGGTCGAATACATCACGTACGATCTGCACAATTTTGCTGTCACTGATTTTGCCGGTACCAAAGGTGTTGATTGACACCGAAGTCGGCTGCGCTACACCAATGGCGTAAGACACTTGAATCTCGCAACGATCCGCAAGGCCCGCAGCAACAATATTTTTAGCTACATAACGGCCTGCATACGCAGCTGAACGGTCTACTTTTGATGGGTCTTTGCCAGAGAACGCACCACCACCGTGGCGAGCATAACCACCATAAGTATCCACAATAATTTTGCGTCCAGTTAAGCCGCAGTCGCCGACTGGGCCACCAATCACAAACAAGCCCGTTGGGTTGATGTGGAACTGCGTGTCCGCATGTAACCATTCAGCAGGTAATACTGGCTTAATGATGTGTTCCATCACACCTTCGCGCAGATCGGCTAACGAGATGTCTGGATTGTGCTGCGTTGATAACACCACGGCATCCACAGCCACGGGCACACCGTTTTCATAACGGAAAGTAACCTGTGATTTGGCATCAGGACGTAACCAAGCCAATTCACCTGATTTACGTGCTTGTGCTTGG
>JAUSPO010000045.1 GCA_030656575.1 Bacillota bacterium | reverse complement strand
ATATCTCTGAATAGCTTTCTTATACTATATAATTCAATATGCTATAAGCGAATTCCTGCTTTTAGTCTAGAAAATCAGGGGGTTTCTGCACTGGAATCAATTATACAAATAAGAGAAATAAATTGACAAAACTAAAATAAGAAAAACAATAAGAAAAACACAATAAGAAAAAACTTTATTGACAAAAAAACATGATAGTGAGATAATTCTAATGAAAATGAATAGCGGAAAAGTTTTCTTTTACAAACAAACGGTTGGTTTAAATATTTCTTACATTTATAAACTAACGTTGAAGGTAATATAACAAGCATTATTATGGGATAACAAATTATTCGGCGTATTTTGAGGGTTTTTGAATTGGTTACCCCATTTATTCTCAGAAGTAAAAAAGGAAGGGGGCCGGCATTTTTTTTAATTAACAAAATTAAAAATTGGCTATAATAGAAGTTATTTAAAGGGAGGTTTTATAGTTGATTAACATACCAGCAATGACTGATGAATTTAACTTGGGTGATTTCTTGCTTGACCGGCATATAAGAGAAGGGCGAGGAGATAAAGCAGCTATTTATTATAAAGATAAGGTTATAACCTACCGTGAACTTTTGGATGCGGCAAACCGGACAGGAAATGCCCTGCTTGAACTGGGAGTTGAAGAGGAAAACCGTGTTATGATTTGTCTCCCTGATTGCCCTGAATTTCTCTACAGTTATTTTGGAGCGATGAGGATTGGAGCGGTTCCGGTACCGGTAAGTACAATGGCCCTTCCTCAGGATTACAAATATTACTTAAACGATAGCCGTGCCAAGGTGCTCATTACAGACGAAGATCTAGCTCCTAAATTTGTGGAGGTCTCCCAGGAACTAAGGTACCTACGTCATTTTATTGTTTCAGGGAAATCAGGTTCGGGGCAGCTTTCTTTTGAGGATTTGCTCGAGCAGGCATCTTCGTCTTTAGAACCAGCCCTGACTTCAAAGGATGACATGGTTTTTTGGTTATATAGTTCAGGGACTACGGGAACTCCCAAGGGTGTAGTACACCTACATCATGATATGATGTTTTTTATGCCTCCCTATTGTGAAAAAGTCCTTTCCATGACAGAGGATGACATTGTCTACTCTGCTTCAAAAATGTATTTTTCTTACGGAAGAAATGCTTCTATTGAAACCGTATTTCTTTGCGGCGCGGCAGTGATATTAGTACCGGAACTTCCAAAGCCTGAAGTAGTTGCCGAAGTTATTACCCGATACAAACCTACTCTTTATTTTAGTATTCCCACCTCATATATGGGTGTTCTGGACTTATTGGAAAAAGAAGAAGGAAAATATGATTTTTCATCACTCAGAGTTTGCATATCAGCGGGAGAAGCTATGCCTAAAGTAATCTTTGATCGTTGGGAAAAAAAGTTTGGGATAGAAATATTTGATGGGATTGGGTCCACTGATGTGGGGGGGATCTATATATCCAATCTGCCAGGGAAGGTCAAGCCTGGGAGTTGTGGTGTTCTGCTTCCCGGTTTTGAAGCCAAGCTTGCCGATGATGACGTAAAAGAAGTGCCTGATGGAGAAGTTGGCTCGCTCTGGATAAAAAATGACGGAACCACTCCCTTCTATTGGAAAAAACATCAAAAATCAAAAGAGGCTATTCTGGGGGAATGGTTTAATACCGGTGACCAGTTTTATAAAGACAGTGACGATTTCTACTGGTTTAGCGGTCGGGGTGATGATATGTTGAAAGCTGGAGGTATCTGGGTTTCTCCAGTGGAGGTTGAGGGAATTTTACTGGAGCACCCCGCTGTTTTGGAATGTGGTGTCGTCGGGAATGTGGATGCGGCTAATCTGGAAAAACCTCTGGCTTTTGTGGTCCTTCGGGAAGGATATGAGGCTTCATCTCAGCTTGAGCGTGAGCTGCAGGACTTTGTTCGAAGCAAAACAGCCAGTTATAAATACCCTCGCTGGGTAAAATTTGTTGAAGAACTACCCAGGACGGCAAGCGGCAAAGTTCAGAGATTTAAACTACGTGCTTTACTAAAAGACAACAAAGTGTCATAGGTTCTGCTGGGATAATATATGTGTTTTTAGAAATATTAGAGGATTGGAAAAGCAAACTTACTTACGGAGATGGTTCCAAGGTAGTAAGCGCGGGAACGATAGTTCATGCTTATGCTGATTGGTGTACTGTCTTCTTATTTTATTTGTCTGGATCCATCTAGACATTCTGTATTTTTCTCGCCGGGATATTTCTTAGAAACTCGCTTGGTGCATTCCCAGCACGCGCTGTCGGTGCCACAAGCTACGGAGGAAGATACCATTTGCATCGTGGGTATTTAAAATACTGCGGGATGTTTAGGCTTGTTGTTCTTCAGTTATTATTTTTTTCTCCCCTTTTAGAATTTTTCTGCTCCAAAATGTTATGAGCACAGCGCCTGTTATGATGGCGAGAATAGTGATCAGGTTAAGCTGTGCAGGGAAAAGAGTACGGCCTGATCCCAGGATCAGTCCCGCTGTAAAAAAGGAAAAAAAACCTTTATGCCGCTCGTATGCCAGTAATATAAGCCTGGCCAAGCCAAAAAGCCCTCCGATACAGTCTGCCGTAAAAAAGGCTAACGGCATCCATTGCATACTACTCAGGAACAATAGGATATCATGGTAGACTCCCAGGATAATAAGGATCGCGCTGCCGGAAACTCCGGGGATAAGCATGGTTGCGCTGGAAATAAGTCCGGCGAGAAATAGTACAAGAAAGGTTTTTGTCTCTCCCAGGGAAAAGGTAGCCAGCGGTTCTACTGCCAGAATCCACCCAACACAGGTTCCTGTTATAAGGTAAACACCTCTTCCAGGGGAAAAGGAGATCTCGTTGATTTTTAAAATAAGAGGGGCAGAAGCCCAAAGGGCGCCCAAAAGAAATGGAAAAACCAACTCCGGCCATTCGTATATAAGGTGGCTCAGGGAAAATGCCCAAAACAGCAGCCCCACACCTGTACCCAAGGCAAGGGTTATATAAGCCTAAGGTTAAAAAAGGCGAGATCCTTGAGGACTTGTTTATACATCCCCATAATTAAGAATGCAGTTCCTCCACTCAAACCCGGCAGGATTAGGGCAAAACCCAGGATAATTCCTTTTAAAAAATTTTTCAACACTGCTCCCCCTAAAATCCATTATGTCGGAAACTTTTCTTTTCAGGCATTCAAATTGAAATACCCCGAAGAATATGCTTCTATCATTTTACTAAGTTCTTGCAAAAGAAGTTTGTTTCTTAAATATTACCGTATCCAAGTTCCTTCGCTAGAATCAGGTATTATCGGCATTCTCCCGTAGGTTTTTTATTCTGACTTCTGACTTCTATCTTTTGTACTATTTTACTTCAAAACGGGTAAAAGTGTAAGACTTTGTTTATAAATAGGCAGTTCTTTAGAAGCTGTATCAATTGACAAAGAGAATAGATTATTGTACATTTTATAAAGAGCTTATATTCATAAGGGGGAGGAAGAGAAATAATGGAAGAGATTAAACAAAAATTAACAGAAGCTTCACCGAAAGGTCAAATACCCTGTGCAATGGCTTTTAAGATCGCCAGGGAGTGTAATTCTTCTATTGCAGAAGTGGGAGCTTTGTGCAATGAATTAAAAATAAAAATAATAAGCTGCCAGCTTGGTTGTTTCTAATTTAATTTAGCATAAGGAGTGGATTTATTTTGTTGACGGTTTTAACCGTTTTTGAGGTGCAGCAGCGTATCCTTAATTCCCTTAATTCCACGCGTACAGAGGTTGAAACCATTCCTGCATCCACTTCAATGGGCCGTGCCGCAGCAGAAGTGATTACCGCTCCGGAAATGGTCCCTTCTTTTGCCCGTTCCACTATGGATGGATATGCAGTACGCTCTGCTGATACTTTTGGGGCATCAGAAAGCATTCCTGCCCTTCTGAAACTGAAAGGCAGTGTTCTTATGGGAGAAGAACCTCCCGGAGTGTTAGAACCGGGTGAGGCAATGCAAATTCCCACAGGAGGCATGATCCCTTCCGGAAGTGACAGTGTCGTGATGGTGGAATACAGCGAAATACTGGGAGATCAGGCAGCCATTTATCGTCCCGTTGCTCCCTTTGAGAATTTAATTCGTGTTGGGGATGATTTTCAAAAGGGAGATATTGTTATTCCTGCGGGCCGTCTGATAAGGTCGCAGGATGTGGGCATTCTATCAGCCCTGGGCTTTTTAAAGTTAAAAGTATATTCCAAGCCCAGGGTGATTATTTTTTCCACTGGCGATGAAATAATCTTACCTCAAGAAGAACCGCGGTCAGGTCAGATCAGGGACATTAACGGTTCATCTCTGGCAGCCCAGGTTACGGAAAGTGGTGGTGAGCCTGAATACCGGGGTATCTTTCCCGACCAGGAAGAAGGGCTTAAAAAAGCTGTGCTCGAATCACTGGATGATGCTGATCTAATACTTATTTCCGGGGGCAGTTCGGTTGGGGAGAGGGATGTTGCCGTAAAAGTGATCGATGCCCTTCCCGGCGGGGGAGTGTTTTTCCATGGCGTATCCATGAGGCCGGGAAAGCCGGTTATTTATGGGATGAGTGGGGGAAAACCCGTTTTTGGGCTTTCAGGAAACCCTGTTTCCGCCTTGTTTAGTTTTCTATTATTTGCCAGACCAATATTACGAACAATGCAGGGTCTTCCACCGTTTCCGCCCTTTATTCCTTTTGTGGAAGCTCTTTTGGATACCAATCTATCTTCTCCCGGAGGTAGGGAAGACTATGTAAGGGTAAGCCTTCACCAGGAACCAAATGGTGAAGATATCGTCCTGGCCAGGCCTGTCTTTGGGGGTGCTGGGCTGCTGAGCACCATGGTAAAAGGAGACGGCTATTTTGTAATCCCAAGGGACGTGGAAGGTATCGCCGAGGGAAGTCCAATCAAAGTATTCCTTTTTTAGTAGGAGGGTGAGTCGTGGAAAGAAAAATATATCTCAGCAATACCCCTTTATCCAAAGCCAGGGAAATTTTCTGGAGTAAAGCTTTAAAGAAAGAACCGGATCTTGAAGAAATCGGCACCACTGAGGCGGCAGGAAGGGTTACGGCAGAAGCTGTTTTTGCACGACTGTCTTCTCCCCATTACCATGCTGCAGCGATGGATGGTATCGCAGTAAAAGCTTCTCATACTTTTGGTGCCACTGCTACTTCACCATTAAGACTTAACCTGGATGAAAAGGCCTTTTATATAGATACGGGAGGTCTTTTGCCTCCTGATTGTGATGCTGTAATTATGATTGAAGATGTTTTTTATCCTGACAAAGCAAAACCTCTGGAGATAGAAATAAGAGAACCTGCTCCTCCATGGCAGCATGTTCGCTCAATCGGTGAAGATATTGTGGCAACAGAAATGATCCTTCCATCCTATCACCGGATCAGGCCTTTTGACGTGGGAGCCCTGCTAAACGGAGGCATATTTAAGTTGAAGGTATTAAAAAAGCCCCGTGTAGCTTTAATTCCAACTGGCTCAGAGCTTATAGATCCCATTAAGAATCCTGAACCAGGTCAGATCCTGGAATCAAATTCTTTTACCTTTTCCGCTGCTGTTGGGGAGTGGGGCGCAGAAGCGAAAAGGTTTCCTATCGTTAAGGATGATCTGGAGCAGCTGGAAGAAGTGCTCCTGGAAGCATCTTCTAAAAGCGACCTGGTCTTAATCAGTGCAGGTTCTTCAGCAGGGCGCAAAGATTTTACTGTTAAGGTTTTGGAAAAGCTGGGAGAAGTGCTTGTTCACGGGGTTGCCATGAGGCCGGGGAAGCCGGTAATTTTGGCGATGATCGGCTCTACCCCCGTGGTGGGACTTCCCGGTTATCCTGTTGCAGCATACATGGTGCTGGAGCTTTTTGTGATGCCCCTGTTGTATTATATGCAAAAGCAAAGGCCTGCGGAAAATCAAATTCTGCCATCTCACAGTTCCCGCCGCGTACTTTCTTCTTTAAAAGAAGAGGAGTATCTGCGTTTAAAAGTGGGAAAAGTAAACGATAAATTTGTTGCAACTCCACTGCCGCGCGGCTCAGGGGTGAGCATGTCTTTAGTGCGCGCTGACGGAGTTACTTCTATCCCTCAGGATAAAGAAGGCGTTGAGCCCGGAGAGATGATTCCAGTTGAACTATGGCGAACCGCTTCCGAAATTGAAAATACAATTGTTTGTTTGGGAAGCCATGATTTAAGCCTCGATATTCTTTTTGATCATCTTAAGAGGAAAGGGCATGGTTATTCCCTTTCATCCGCACACGTGGGCAGTATGGGAGGCATCCTGGCTTTGAAAAGGGAAGAAACTCATCTGGCCGGCTTGCATCTGCTCGATGAAGAAACCGGTCAGTATAATATCTCCTATCTGGAGCGCTACCTGCCTGAATTAGAGCTTATCCTTATGCACCTTGCCAAAAGAGAGCTGGGCCTGATGGTAAAAGAGGGCAACCATTTACGGATTACCCGTCTTGAAGACCTCTGCAGGAAAGATGTTGTTTTTGTTAACCGGCAAAAGGGTGCCGGAACACGGATTTTCCTTGATTTTATGCTCAGGGAAAAGGACCTTGATTCGTCAGCTATTACCGGTTACGAGAGGGAAGAGTTCAACCATCTTTCAGTTGCGGCTGCTGTGGCAGCAGGCAGTGCTGATGCGGGCCTTGGAATTCGGGCAGCAGCAGAAGCTTTAGGGGTTGAGTTTATACCTCTGGCCTGGGAATCTTATGAACTGGCTATGCCTGTTTCTTTCTATAACTCTGACAGATGCCGGGCACTCCTGGAGATTATCAAGTCTGATTCTTTCAGGGACTCTGTTGAAAAAATGGGGGGCTATGATTTAAAACAAAGTGGTGAAATAATCTGGCGTTCCCAAACTAAAGTCCAACCTTAATATTATAGGAAAGAGGTAAAAATTATGGGAGACTTTCACCAGAAAGATCAGGAAGCAGGCCCTGCGCAGGTGGCCGTTATTACCGCCAGCGACCGCAGTGCCCGAGGCGAGAGAGAAGATCTCAGTGGTAAAGTAATTATAGATATTGTCCAGTCCATTGGCTGGAAGGTGGTATGGTACGGGGTGATAGCCGATGACAAAGAACTGATTAAGAAAGAATTAATCAGGCTGTCAGATCAGTTAAAAGCCGCCCTCATATTTACGACAGGTGGGACCGGTCTGGCTCCCAGGGATTTTACACCTGAAGCCACGCTGGAAATTATAGATAGGGAAGTACCGGGGATGGCTGAAACCATGAGGATGGAGAGCCTTAAGAAAACACCCCATGCCATGCTTTCCCGGGCCGTATGCGGTGTAAGGGGGAGCACGCTCATTGTAAACTTGCCCGGAAGCCCGCGGGCTGTCAGGGAATGCCTGGAGGTAATTATGCCGGCCCTGCCTCACGCTGTTGAACTGCTGCAGGGAGGGGTTTCGGACTGCGGCCTTTCCCCTGACATTATATAAAGAAAAGAAAGAGAGGTTAGTTATTTTTGAAAAATCAAAAAGGACTCGTACTTGTTTACACAGGAACAGGTAAAGGAAAAACTACGGCTGCACTGGGACTGGCACTACGTGCCATAGGGCATGGCGCCCGCGTTTTTATGGTCCAGTTTAAAAAATCCGATCCCGGGACCGGAGAAATCAAGACTATTCAGAAGTATCTGCCTGATTTTGTAGTGGTACAATCGGGAAAAAACAAAATGAGAAAAGACGGAAGTCTGGCAGAAGATGATATTAGCATTACAAGAGATGGTTTTTCAAAGGGAAAAGCCGCCGTATTAAGCGGAGAGTACGACCTGGTAATCTTTGATGAGATCAATATCGTCATGGATCGCGGCCAGTTGCCGGTTGATGAAGTCATTGAGATGCTTGCCAAAAGACCTTCCCATGTGGATATTGTCTTAACCGGGCGAAATGCCCCAATGGAGATCTCTAATTCTGCGGACCTTGTCAGTGAGGTTCAGGAGATTAAACATCCTTTTAAAACTGGAATCAGAGCAAGAAGGGGAATGGAATTTTAAAAAGATAAGGGTTTTTATATTTTTGGACAAATATGCTTTTTTCTGCGGCATATTTTTTTTATTTAGGGAAATAATATTCTTGTATTATGAAATAATAAGGAAAAAGGAGAATAAAAAGGAAATTAGAAGATACTAAGGGATAAGATGATGTAGTGACCATATTCTGTTGGTAGTCCGATTTGCTTTTACCATGCTGTTTTGTATATTATAAGTTAAGATCATTAGCACTCACCTTGCATGAGTGCTAACAGAATAAGAACAAAAAATACAAGGAGGTATCTATGTATGAATCTGAAGCCTTTAGGGGACAGAGTAATCATTAAAGTTTTGGAGAAGGAGGAGAAGACAAGTACTGGTATTGTCATTCCTGATAAAGCCAAGGAAAAGCCGCAGGAAGGCGAAGTGAAAGCTGCCGGACCGGGAAGGATCTTAGACGACGGGACAAGAGTTCAAATGGATGTAAAAGTAGGAGACAAGGTTGTATATTCCAAATACGCCGGAACAGAAATAAAGATTGACGGGGAAGAGTACCTTATTGTGAGGCAGGATGATATTTTAGGTGTTTTTGCCTAGAGAGTTGGACGATCAATTATTTTGAATGATACTTAAAGTTGAAAATAGGAGGTAGAAATTTTATGGCACATAAGGAAATTCAATTTCGTGAAGAAGCTCGTCATGCTCTTGAAAGAGGGGTTGACAAGCTTGCCAACACTGTGAAGGTTACTCTTGGTCCCAAGGGTCGCAATGTAGTGTTGGATAAAAGATTTGGTTCTCCGCAAATTACCAATGACGGTGTTACAATAGCACGAGAAATCGAGCTGAAGGACCCATTTGAAAATATGGGCGCTCAGCTGGTAAAGGAAGTGGCCAATAAAACACAGGATATAGCTGGAGATGGCACCACTTCCGCAACTTTACTTGCCCAGGTGATTATTAAGCAGGGGATTAAAAACGTCACTGCCGGCACCAATCCCATGATCATGAAAAGAGGCATCGACAAGGCAGTAGAAATGGTGCTGGAGCATATTAAGAACCAGAGCAAACCAGTGGAAAGCAGGGAAGCTATTGCACAGGTTGCTTCCATTTCTGCAGATAATGAATTTATTGGGAACCTCATTGCTGATGCTATGGAGAAGGTTGGTAAAGACGGGGTCATTACTGTTGAGGAGTCCAAGGGCTTTAACACCGACCTTAAAGTAGTGGAAGGAATGCAGTTTGACAGAGGATATATCTCTCCGTATATGGTAACGGATACTGAAAAAATGGAAGCAGTCCTGGAAGATCCCATGATCCTGCTTACAGACCGCAAGATTGGTAATATCCATGATATCCTGCCTTTACTGGAGAAAATAGTCCAAAAAGGTAAGCAGCTGCTGCTCATTGCGGAAGACGTTGAGGGTGAAGCGCTGGCGACTCTCGTTGTTAATAAAATCCGCGGAACCTTTACCTGTGTGGGAGTAAAAGCCCCCGGTTTTGGTGACCGACGCAAGGCTATGCTTGAAGATATCGCTATTTTAACGGGCGGCCAGGTTATTTCCGAAGATTTGGGACTCGATATGAAAAATACCGAAATTGAAATGCTGGGTCGTGCCCGCCAGGTAAGAATCAGTAAAGATGAGACGGTTATTGTTGATGGTGCTGGTTCACCCGATGATATTCAAAAGCGTATTAAGCAGATCCGTGTACAGATTGAAGAAACGACTTCTGACTTTGACAAGGAAAAACTTCAGGAACGCCTGGCGAAGTTAGTCGGCGGGGTAGCGGTAATTGAAGTTGGAGCTGCTACGGAAACAGAAATGAAGGAAAGAAAACTGCGCATTGAAGATGCCCTTTCAGCCACAAGAGCCGCTGTAGAAGAAGGCATAGTTGCTGGTGGAGGAGTTGCCTATCTTAATGCAATTGAAGCTTTGGATGGATTAGACCTGCCGGGTGATGAGGCGGTTGGAGTGCAGATCGTCCGCCGCTGCCTGGATGGACCACTGCGCCAAATTGCTGAAAATGCAGGAGAAGAAGGCTCCATTGTTGCAGAGAAAGTTAAGTCAATGGAGAAGGGCATGGGTTATAATGCTCTTACAGGCGAATATGTGAATATGATGGAAGCGGGAATCGTAGATCCTGCCAAGGTTGTACGTTCTGCTATCCAAAATGCTGCAAGTATTGCTTCTCTCTTCCTTACTACAGAAGCTGTAGTTGCCGATGCGCCGGAAGACAAAAACGATCCCATGGGTGGCATGGGTGGCATGGGCGGCATGGGTGGTATGGGTATGGGAATGTAAACAGAAATACAAAACCGGGAGAATTCTCCCGGTTTTTTTAATTCTTTTAGGTGGCAAATTAATGCAGGAAAAAAAGGGGTTTTTGACGAATTAAAAGTAGTCCGTAACTCTGAAGATAGGAGATAATAATGATGGATGCAATAGAGAAGGTAACGATTCTGGATTTTGGAGGGCAGTATACCCA
This sequence comes from Bacillota bacterium, assembly GCA_030656575.1. Taxonomy (GTDB): domain Bacteria; phylum Bacillota; class Dethiobacteria; order DTU022; family UBA8154; genus JAUSPO01. The sequence goes on along the minus strand of JAUSPO010000045.1, from coordinate 7,841 downwards.
GTTAATTGCCCGCAGGGTGAGGGAGCTTAAAGTCTACTGTGAAATCATGTCATATAATGTCCCTTTTGAAGAGCTCGTAGAAGCGAGACCCACAGCCCTGATTTTTTCCGGAGGATCAGCTAGTGTCTATGAAGAAGATGTTCCACGTTGTGATCCCCGCATTTTTCAGTTGAATATACCAATACTTGGAATCTGTTATGGTATGCAGGTGATGGGAAAAGAACTGGGTGGTGAGGTGATCGGTGTCCGCAATCAGGAATATGGAAAAACTGACCTTTCTATTAAGGAAGAAGCGGACATTTTTAATGGCCTGGGGGAAAAGTTTGTAGCCTGGATGAGCCACGGTGATCAGGTAAAGAAGGTTCCAAAGGGATTCAAGGTAATAGCGGAGAGCATAAATACGCCTATCGCCGCAATGGCTGATACTGAAAGAAAGCTCTACGGTTTGCAGTTTCATCCTGAGGTAATTCACACTCCTCAGGGGCAATCGATTCTCAGTAATTTTTTGTTTAGAATTTGCCGTTTTTCAGGAAATTGGACCATGGAAAACTTTGTTGAAAACAGCATCCGGGAGATCGAATCAGCTGTAGGTTTCCATGGAAAAGCAGTCTGTGGATTAAGCGGGGGGATTGATTCTTCAGTGGCCGCCCTGCTGGTTCATAAAGCTCTTGGTTCTGGCTTAACATGTATTTTTGTTGACCACGGGCTGATGCGTAAAGGTGAGCGGGAACAGGTCATTTCCACCTTCAGCGGCAAATTTGGTATGAATATTATTGCAGTGGACGCGGCTGAAGAATTTTTGGGACTTCTTAAGGGAGTTTCAGATCCGGAGAAAAAAAGAAAAATAATTGGTAATCACTTTATCCGGGTTTTCGAGCGTGAGGCGGAAAAACTGGGGGGTGTGGATTTTCTGGTCCAGGGTACTCTTTATCCAGATGTAATTGAAAGCGGGACGGCAACCGCGGCAGTAATAAAATCTCACCATAATGTGGGCGGCCTTCCCGATGATATGCAGTTCAAATTGATTGAACCATTAAAGTATCTCTTTAAGGATGAAGTCCGCAAAGTAGCGATGGAATTGGAGCTGCCCGATGAAATTGTCTGGAGACACCCTTTTCCGGGACCGGGATTGGGTGTACGGGTTCTCGGTGAGGTTACGCCGGAGAAAGTGGCTATTTTGCAGGAAGCCGATCATATTGTTTTGGAAGAGATTAAAGCGGCAGGGCTTTACCGGGAGATATGGCAGGTCTTTGCTGTTCTTCCCAATATTTTCAGTGTGGGGGTTAAGGGTGACCGACGTACCTATGCTTATACGATAGTACTGCGTGCTGTTACCAGCCAGGATGGTATGACAGCGGACTGGTATCCGATCCCCTATGAGGTACTTGGAAAGATATCGGGGAGACTGGTAAATGAAATTCCCGAAGTTAACCGATTCGTCTATGATTTGACTTCTAAGCCCCCATCGACGATTGAGTGGGAATAAGTTAAAATAGAAGTAACTAAAAAAAAATATACAGGAGGGTATCATGAAAAAACAGGTAAGTGTAGTTATGGGTAGTGATTCAGATTTGTCCGTAATGAGAGAGTGTTTACAGGCGCTGGAAAAGTTTGATCTTCCTTATGAGGTACAGATATTATCTGCCCACCGTTTGCCTGAAGAGACAGCTGACTTTGCAAAAAATGCCGCTGACAGGGGGATAGATGTAATTATTGCCGGAGCAGGAGGGGCTGCGCACCTTGCAGGTGTTATTGCCGCCGTAACTCCCCTTCCGGTTATTGCTGTTCCTTTGAAAAACTCCTCTTTGGGTGGTATTGACGCTCTTTATGCCATGGTACAGATGCCCAGGGGTATTCCGGTGGCTACTGTGGCAGTTGACGGCGCTTATAATGCGGGGATACTGGCCGCTCAAATCATTGGTGTTAAGGAAGTCCAGGTTAGAGAGAGAGTGCTTGCTTACAAAAAAGAACTTGCAAACCAGGTGAAGAAAAAGAATGAAAGGCTTCAAACTCTTGGTTATAAAAACTATTAAATAACACCGGAAAATTTTCTCCGGTTGTGAGGTGTTGTCCTTGATAGAAAGGTATACGAGGCCTGAAATGGGTCGAATCTGGACACTGGAAAACAGGTATAGAAAATTCCTGGATATTGAAATTGCTGTATGTCACGCTTTGGCTGAAAAAGGGATTATTCCCCCTGATGCTGCTGAAGCTATCGGGAAGAAAGCAGATTTCTCTGTAGAGAGGATCCTGGAAATAGAAGAAGTAACCCGCCACGATGTTGTTGCTTTTACCCGTTGTGTTTCGGAAAGCCTTGGGAAAGAGTCTCGTTATTTTCATTATGGGCTTACTTCTTATGATGTTGTGGATACGGCACTTTCTTTACTTCTGAAAGAAGCTGCCGGGTTGATCAAAAAAGGAATCTTTGACCTGACCGCCTCTTTAAAAGAGCAGGCTGTTAAGCACAGGGATACAGTAATGATCGGGCGAACACATGGGGTTCATGCCGAGCCCATTACACTCGGCCTTAAATTTGCCCTCTGGTGGGATGAGATGAAAAGGCACAGCAATCGCCTGCAAAAAGCAGAGGATGCTATTTCCTACGGGAAGATATCCGGTGCTGTGGGTACGTATGCTCAGCTTGATCCCTGGGTGGAAGAATCTGTATGCGAGAGGCTCGGTCTTAAGCCTGCCCTCATATCCACCCAGATCCTTCAGCGTGATTCACACGCTGAACTGATACAGGTTCTGGCGCTGATTGCTTCTTCTTTAGACAAGTTTGCTGTGGAAATTAGAAGTTTACAAAAAACGGAAATACGTGAAATAGAGGAGCCTTTTTATGCGGGGCAGAAAGGTTCTTCTGCCATGCCTCACAAGCGCAACCCGGTTTCCTGTGAACAAATCAGCGGTTTGGCGCGTCTTGTTAGGGCAAATGCCCAGGTTTCCCTGGAAAACATTCCGCTCTGGCATGAACGGGACATTTCCCATTCCTCAGCAGAGAGAGTTATTCTCCCCGATTCTACAATATTAGTGGATTATCTGCTCTGGCAGATGAACCGTATTATCAGAGATCTGCGCATTTACCCGGAAAATATGCTGAGGAACCTGGAGAAAACCGGGGGGCTGATCTATTCCCAGAATGTTCTTCTGTCCCTGGTGGAAAAAGGACTTTCCAGAGAAGAAGCCTATGACCTGGTCCAAAAACATGCCATGCAATCCTGGGAAGAACAACTGCCTTTCAGACGGCTTCTGCAGGGTGATGAAAAAATAAGCTCCCTGCTTACAGCTGAGGAGATTGAGACATGTTTTGACCCCGGAAAAAATTTACGTTTCGTTCCTTATATTTTCAGGCGCCTTGGTTTGAATTAATAAACAATACAGGAGAACCTGGAAGGGATGTGCTCCAGTGTACACAGAACTTGATTCGATGAAAAAAATGGATTATGAAAGATTTCAAGGCACTTCTCGTGGTGATAAAATGGAGGAAGCATGTGGAGTATTTGGTATTTATGCTCCGGGACAGGATCTGTTCAAGATAACGACTTATGCCCTTTACGCTCTCCAGCATCGCGGTCAGGAGAGTGCAGGAATTGCTGTTAGTGACGGAGATTGTATTTATTTAGAAAAGGGTATGGGCCTTGTTTCCGAAGTCTTTCACAACTACAGTGAGTTAGAAGACGTACCTGCTGTAGCTGGTATCGGTCATGTTCGCTATCCCACTTCCGGTCGTTCCGGTCCTGAAAATGCCCAACCCCTTTTAATACGCTATCGCCACGGAAGTCTGGCCGTGGCCCATAACGGTAATCTTATTAATGGTGTGGAATTAAGAGAAAGGTTGGAAAATGAAGGCTCCATTTTTCAAACTACAACAGACAGTGAGGTAGTTACCCACCTTATCGCCCGTTACGGATACAACGATCTGGAATCTTCCCTGAAGGGGGTTCTGCCTTATCTTCATGGGGCTTATTCCTTTGTCTTTTTAAATGAAGACAAGCTTGTGGGCATTCGTGACCCACATGGAGTAAGGCCTTTATCACTGGGTATTTTGAATGGAAATTATGTCCTTGCGTCAGAGACCTGTGCTTTTGATACGATAGGGGCAGAAACGATCAGAGATATTAACCCGGGTGAAATGGTGGTAATCTCTAAAGAAGGGATTAAAAGTTCGCAGATTATGCCGTCATCCAGCTCTGCTCTTTGCATCTTTGAATATATTTATCTGGCCAGGCCCGACAGTAATATTCATGGAAAAAATGTACACCTTGTACGTAAAGAATTGGGTCGGCAGCTGGCAAAGGAGCAGCCCGCAGAGGCGGATTTAGTCACCGGTGTTCCGGATTCCAGCCTGGCGGCGGCAGCCGGTTTTTCTGAGGAAATAGGTCTTCCTTATGAAATGGGAATGATTAAAAACCGTTATATTGGCCGCACTTTTATCCAGCCCAGTCAGGAAGTTCGAAATATAGGTGTCCAGATTAAGTTAAACCCGGTTAAGCAGCTGGTAGAGGGCAAAAAGATAGTTGTTGTAGATGACTCCATTGTAAGAGGGACGACCAGTAAAAAACTGGTGAATATGTTCTTTAAAGCTGGTGCAAAGGAAGTTCACCTGCGAATCAGTTCACCGCCGGTAATTTCACCGTGTTATTATGGCATTGATACTCCCACGTATGAAGAACTGGTTGGTTACAAAAAAAAAGTAGAGGAAATTTGTAAGGAAATCGGCGCTACCACCCTCGGCTACCTTAGCCATGAGGGCATGGTGAATTCGGTTGGCCTGTCACAGAAAAGCCTCTGCAGGGCATGTTTCACGGGTGATTATCCTATTTAAGGAGTGTTACCATGAATAAGGAGAGTTTTGATTATAAAAAAGCAGGGGTGGATATTGAAGCGGGCGAAAAGATGGTAGAGAATATTAAAGATATGGTAAGCTCTACTTTTCGCCCGGAAGTTCTCACAGAAATAGGAGGGTTTGCCGGCCTTTTCAAGCCGGCGTTGGGTTCATTTAAGGAACCTGTTTTTGCTGCTGCCACCGATGGTGTGGGGACAAAACTTAAAATTGCCTTCATGCTAAATAAACATAACACTGTAGGAATAGATGCAGTCGCCATGTGTGTAAATGATTTAATCGTTCAGGGCGCGGAGCCCCTTTTTTTCCTTGATTATCTTGCAGTGGGAAAGCTTGAAGCCTCCCAGGCTGCGGAAATTATCAGTGGTGTGGTTGAAGGATGTAAAATGGCGGGATGTGCCCTACTGGGCGGAGAGACAGCGGAAATGCCGGGTTTTTATCAGCCGGGGGAATATGACATTGCTGGTTTTGCAGTGGGAATTGTGGAGAAGGAGAAAATAATTACAGGAAAGAGTATTGTTCCCGGTGATATTTTACTGGGAATTGCCTCTAACGGGCTTCACAGCAATGGTTTTTCTCTGGTAAGGAAAATTCTTTTGGAACATGCCGCCCTGAGCCTGGATCGTTTTATACCCCAATTGGGCCGCTCACTGGGAGAAGAACTAATCAGGCCCACATTCATCTATGTACCGCTGGTGCTTTCCCTTTTAAAGGAGTATGATATCAAGGGCCTGGCCCATATTACCGGTGGAGGCTTGAAAAATAATTTGCCGCGAATCTTTCCCGAAGGTGTTAAAGGGATTATTAAAAAATCATCCTGGGATGTTCCTCCCATATTCTCCTTGATTAAAGATTACGGACAGGTAGAGGAAGAGGAGATGTTTCGTACATTCAATATGGGAATCGGTATGGCGCTGGTCACACCGGCTAACAATGCAGGAGAGGTATTAGAGAGGATCCGGGAGAAGGGCTGGAGTGCCTGGGAGATCGGGTGCATTTCTGAAAACAAGGGCCAGGTGCCTCTGGTCGAAATAAAGTAACATGGATTTAGGGAAGAGTATTTTTCGAGGGGGTGTGCATAATGAAGATGGCCGTACTTGCATCCGGTTACGGCAGCAATTTGCAGGCAATTATTGATGCGATTGAAAATGGAGAAATTAACGGAAAACTGGAAATTGTTGTAAGCGATAAAAAAGATGCTTATGCCCTTGAAAGAGCCAGACGCCACCATATTGAGGACCATTACATAAATCCGAAAGTGTTTTCCGTTAGAGATGAATTTGACAGGGCTGTAATTGCCCTTCTTCAGGAAAGAAAAGTGGATCTTGTTATTCTAGCAGGTTTTATGCGTTTGTTATCTCCGGTTTTCGTGAACCAATTTATGGGTAAGATAATGAATATACATCCTTCTCTTTTACCCTCTTTTCCTGGGCTGAATGGTGTTGAACAGGCCCTGGAATATGGTGTAAAAGTGACCGGATGTACAGTACATTTTTTGGATGAAGGCCTGGATACGGGTCCTGTAATTCTTCAGGATACTGTTCCTGTCTATGAGAGCGATACTGTGGAAACCCTGCATGAGCGCATCCATAGCGTTGAGCACCGTCTCTACACCAGAGCCATTCAGCTGTTTTCTCAGGGAAAATTAAGTATAGAAGGGAGAAAGTGTATTATCAATGAAGGGTAAAAAAGCTCTAATCAGTGTTTCGGACAAAGCGGGAGTATACATTTTTGCACAAGAGTTGGAACTCATGGGTTGGGAGATAATTTCCACGGGAGGAACAGCCAAAACCCTTCGGGAAGCAGGAGTAAAGGTGAAGGACGTGAGTGAGCTTACAGGTTTTCCTGAAATACTGGAAGGACGACTTAAGACTCTTCATCCCCTTGTTCATGGAGGAATTCTTGGCCGAAGGGATCTGGATCTTCATCTCAGGCAGATGGAAGAACACGGAATAGAAGGGATTGACCTCGTAGCGGTCAACCTTTACCCCTTTCCTGAGGTTGTGGCCAAAGAGGGCGTTTCCTTAGAGGAAGCAGTTGAAAATATCGACATTGGCGGTCCCACTATGGTAAGGTCTGCTGCAAAAAATTACAAGGATGTTATTGTCATAGTGGAACCTTCAAATTACAGTATGGTTATTGAAGAACTTCGCAATAATGGTGATGTATCGGCTGCTACACGTTACAGGCTTGCAGTGGATGCTTTTTCTCATACAGCATATTACGATAGTATTATCAGCAATTATCTGAGGGAACAGATGGAAAACAGGACACAGTTTCCAGAGGTTATTACCCTGCCTTTTTTAAAGGTCCAGGAGCTGCGTTACGGGGAGAATCCCCATCAAAAAGCGTCCTTTTATCGAGAGCCTTTGCCGGGGAAAACCTCCGTTGCAGCGGGGAAGCAGATTCAGGGGAAGGAACTGTCTTTCAATAATATTAATGATCTCAATGCCGCCTGGGAAATAGTGAAGGAGTTTAAAGAACCAACAGCTGTGGCTGTGAAGCATGCCAATCCATGTGGTGTGGGTTCTTCCGACACTCTTGCAGATGCCTATCGAAAAGCTCATGATGCCGACCCGGTATCCATATTTGGTGGGATTTTGACTTTCAACAGGGAAGTAGACAGGGAAACAGCCCAAATGCTTTCTAAAATTTTTTTGGAAGTAATTGCGGCTCCTTCTTTTTCTGCTGAAGCCCTTGAAATACTGTCATCGAAAAAGGATCTACGCTTATTGGAGATTTTTCTTGATCCCCTTGAGAACGGGCAGAAGGGCAGTGATTTTAAAAAGGTAAGCGGTGGGCTTCTTCTGCAGGACGATCTAAAAGAAATTTATCTTCCTGAGGAATGGCGCTGTGTTACAAGCAGGAAAGCAACGGATCAGGAAGTAAGGGATCTTCTTTTTGGGTTGAAGGTGGTTAAACATGTGAAGTCAAACGCTATTGTCATTGCAAAGCGACTACAGACCCTGGGAATAGGTGCCGGACAGATGAGTCGTGT
>JAUSPO010000034.1 GCA_030656575.1 Bacillota bacterium | reverse complement strand
TTAGGCTTCTCGGACTTCCACATTGTCATGTGAGCTTTCTAACCCAGACGTTACCATCTACGCTAGTCACAATAGGGTTACCCCGAATGGATGGGATAGCCTTTCGGCAATATATTAAGCGACTTCTTGTCGCACTTGGCTACCCTGGTCGCTGTTGATAATGTCTGGAGTGCCATGCTCTTTGAAGGCCTTCTCTAATGCTACTTTTACAAAATCTGCATGCATTGTATTAGACATGCCCCATCCTACCACAAAGCGAGAATGCCAGTCGATTATGACTACTAAATACATAAAGCCGGTCTCAGTTCCGATGTATGATAAATCAATTCCCCATACATGGTTATTGTGCGTAATTGGCACCTTGCGAAGTAGATAAGGGTAGGTGTGGTGCTGCTTGCAACGCTTGACTATAGGTTAGGACCAGGGTAAATTGCGTCAATTCCCATCTCCCGCATATAGGTGCGAACCCTTTTCCTGCCGACATCCTCTCCATACTTATTGCTAAGTGTATTACTGATCCGCCTTGCCCCATATGTCGGTTCTGCTGTATAAATCCTGTCTATCAGGTTCTTGATACGGATTTCATCATTGCTTGGTCCCAATAGCTTATAATATGCGGTTGAGCGGCTGATAGACAACAACTGACATTGCTTGTTTATTGCAATTTTCGCCTCCTTTTTCTCTGGTTCTTTCCACTCAATCATTTCTTTTCTCTCTTCGGGACCGAATACTGATTCCACTTTTTTTTAAGAAATTAAGGTCCATGGTCAGTTCACCGACGGCCTTCATGTACTCATCCTCTTTTGCCTCAAATTCCTTCCTCATTTTTTCTGTTTCCGATTCACCTTTGGAAAACAGCTCCGGCAGTCTTTTGAGTGCTTCTGCCTTCCAACGGCTCAATACCGTTGCATGGATTCTTGTCTCGCTGACAATCTGGCTGATTGTCTTTTCTTCCCGGAGTGATTCCAGGACTATCTTTGCTTTAAACTCTGGTGGATAATTTTTTCGCTCTCTCATGGTAATTAGTATAGCTTATTTTTTAAATTCTGTGTCCAACTACCTGGTACCATTATAATGTTTAAAAGGCAAGGGGGGCGAGCATGATAGATAATATCAAACACATAAACGATTATAATCTTGTACATAAGTATCTTTGTGGGGATGATGCTGCTGGAGAACAATTATATGCTGCCCTCTATCCTGTGCTCAAAGGATTTATATATAACAACTCAAGAGCTAAAAAATAAAGAGAGTTGATTTGTGATGGACAAGAACAAAAAGGACCAGTTATGGGCAGAGGCGAAGAAGAAATGTCGCCTTAACGAAGAAACAATAAGAATGGCGAAGGAAATGGGGTTAAATCCAAAAAGCTTAATTAAAAATATACCGAGCCAGACACAAAAATGGAAGGCACCGGTAGATGTTTGGATCCGGGAAATGTACCAGAAACGCCAGGAAAAAGCCGCAAAAAGAGCATTGCGCAAAACAGAAGATGATTTATAGAGGGAAATCATAGTTTAATTTCTGCTTGTCCCGAAATTGACAAAGTTTGGGCAAAAGAGGCTTTAATTCGTTGGGACAACTATAAAAAAGGCTAAGTCAAGACAATTCCTTATGTTATAATTACCAAGGAGTGCTGAAATTACTTCTAGTTTATTAACTTGACTGTGAAAATTATTTATGATAATCTAAGTAAAATTAAACTTGCCTAACTTAGTCAGGATTAGGATTTTTCTTCTTTTTTAATTGAATCCTGAGTAAAATACTCGGATATAGTTAGGCTTTTTCTTCTCAAAGGTGGTGTGTGAGGTGCGTTTGTCTGCGAAAGGGGAATACGGCGTGAGGGCAATGGTTTTTCTGGCCTTAAATTATCATGATGGTCCTGTGCCCTTAAGTAAAATTTCCCTTGGAGAGAATATCTCCCAAAATTTTTTGGAGCAGATTTTTGCAACCCTGAGACGGGATGGTCTGATTAAAAGCACAAGAGGTATGAAAGGGGGCTATGCCCTGGCTCATTTGCCGAAGAAAATTTATGTGGGGGATATTATCAGGGCACTCGAAGGTCCCATTACTCCGGTAGATTGCCTTTCCGAGGATGGCGATGGAGATAAATGCCGCTGCACAAGAGCTGAAGACTGCCTCTCCAGGAATCTATGGGGAAAATTACGGGATCAAATAAACGAAGTGCTGGATAATATTTCTCTTCAGGATATGCTTGACTGGAAACATTAACGATAATGAAAGTTTTGAAAGGAGGCCCTTTGGAGTGAAAAGAATTTATTTGGATCATGGTGCCACTACTCCTATGAAAGAGGATGTTTTGGAGGCTATGCTCCCCTATCTAAAAGAGATACATGGGAACCCATCCAGTGTGCACTCTTTTGGAAGGGAAGCCCGTAAGGCTCTGGATGAAGCCAGGGAAAAAGTTGCCACAGCCCTGGGCGCTTCTCCTGAAGAAATTATTTTTACATCCGGTGGATCAGAGTCAGATAACCTGGCCATTCAGGGTGTCTCAAACGCTCTTTATACTAAGGGAAAGCATATTATCACAAGCTCAATTGAACACCATGCTGTGATGGATACAGTGAATTATCTCGGTCAAATATGCTTTGATATAACCTTTTTACCGGTAGATGAATTTGGTATGGTTAATCCTGATGAACTGGCGTCCGAAATAAGAGACGATACTATTCTTGTTTCCATTATGACAGCGAATAACGAAATCGGCACTATCCAGCCAATAGAAGAAATTGGAAATATATGCAGGGAAAAAGGCGTGTATTTTCACACGGATGCCGTCCAGGCTATTGGGCATATGCCTTTTAATTTAAAAGAACAGCCTGTGGATATGCTCTCCCTTTCTGCTCATAAGTTTTACGGTCCCAAGGGGATTGGAGTATTATATAAGCGGAAGGGTATAAAAATACGTCAGATTTTCTTCGGTGGTTCTCAGGAAATAAAATTACGACCGGGAACAGAAAACCTGCCTGGAATCGTAGGTCTGGGCCGGGCTATCGAGCTGGCTGCGGAGGATATAGAAGAAAAAAGGGAGGGCCTGATATTATTAAGGGATCGTCTTATCAGCAAATTGCTGGAAATTGACTCTGTGAAGCTTAACGGTCATCCCGTAAAAAGACTGCCCGGCAATGTTAACGTGAGCATCCTTTACGTGGAGGGCGAATCACTTTTATTGGGACTGGATATAAAGGGTGTGGCAGTATCAAGCGGATCGGCCTGTACTTCAGGTTCTCTTGACCCCTCCCACGTGTTAATGGCTATTGGCCTCGATCATCAGACCGCACACGGTTCGCTGCGTTTAACTCTCGGCAGGGATAATACTATTGAGGACATTGATTATACTGTGGATGTAGTTAAAGAGATTGTTGAAAAGCTGAGAAAAATGTCTCCTGTCTATAAGAAGTAGTTGCCAAAATCTCTGCCGCATTGTAGAATGAGATGGGAGGGGAAGCAGATGTATAATGAAAAAGTAATGGATCATTTTCAAAATCCCCGTAACGTCGGAGAAATGGATAATCCAAGCGGCGTAGGAGAAGTGGGTAATATGAAATGCGGGGATATTATGAAAATATTTATTAAAGTTGAGAATGATGTCATTGAAGATATCAGGTTTTTAACTTTTGGCTGTGGAGCAGCAATCGCCAGCAGCAGTGCTTTGACAGAGATGGTAAAGGGTAAAACTATAGATGACGCCCTGGAAGTAACCAACAAACACGTTGCTGAAGAATTAGGCGGACTACCTCCTGCCAAACTTCACTGTTCCAATTTAGCTGCCGACGCCCTTCATAATGCCATTAAAGACTATAAGCTTGGCAGAGCATAAAACTACATTTTTTAATTTTGACTACTGATTTTTGATACATGAATAGTACTGGCATATTCTTTCCCCCTTCATCATATAAGTATATTTTGAGGGGGTATTTTTATGCCAGCGGCAAGATATCAGTTTCCCTATGGGTCAAGAATGCCTTTACGGTATCGTTCCGGTAAAAAATATTTACCAGGTAGAGATCTGGTTTCGTTTTTGCTCATAGGCGCTGCAGTTTTACTGACGGTCTTTTTTTCTTTTAATACTTTTTTTTCCGGAAGCACCAATACCTCTAATGCTTTTTTTTCAAAAGGTATTCGAGTGGATTATCTTAACCTTATCAGGCAATCACTGCCAGGTATGCGATTAAAAGCAGGTGAAGATATTTCGGGGGATAATATAAGCGTCGATCTAAAATGGCCTGTCTATAGTTATCCCAAGATACTGCTGCATAATGGATTGGTCGGTTTTAGTTCGATGAATAGCTCACAGGCTCTTCTTTCTGCTATTACCGATGAATATGTCGAGGAGTTGGCATCCCCGCAGCCTCCAGTGGAGGAAAAGGCAGAAAGTGTATCTTTTTTAACGGAGAGAAGGTATGGAGACTCCAGGGAATTTCCCGTTACTTCGAATTCCGAACAGCCATTAATGTTGATTTACCATACTCATGCCTCTGAATCATTTATCCCTCTTTCCGGGAGTGCGTTTTCGGATAATCCGGAAAAGACAGTGGTTTTTCTTGGTGCATACCTGGCACAGCTTCTGGAGGATGAATACGGAATTCCTGTTCTGCACCATCAGGAAGTATTTGATGTCCCCCGCACTGGCGCCTATGAAGTTGCCCGCCCGTCAATTCAAGAAATTCTGAAGCAGAACCCTCAAATTCAGGTAGTGGTGGATCTGCACCGGGATGGTGTTTCCAGACGTGTATCAACAACGACTTTGGGGGGGGACTCTACGGGCAATATCCTTTTTGTTGTTGGGAAGAGCCACAGTCAATGGAGCAATAATTTACGATTTGTGCTCTTTTTGCAAAATACTATAGCTGAAAAATATCCTGGCCTTTCCAGAGGGGTAAGGCAGTATCCTTTCATCTACAACCAGGACCTGCATCCCAGAAACGTGCTTGTGGAGATCGGAGGCCACGAAAACACTAGGGAGGAAGTGGTAAGGGCCATTCCTTACCTGGCAGAAGTGCTGGCAGGAGCCTTTGAGTAACTAAGGGCAGGCATAAAAACAATAATTTCGGTTAAAAGTATAGGCTAAAGGTATGAAAGGAAGAAATGCCTATGATAAAGAAACCATTAGCCTTCTTCTTTTTGGGAATATTACTTCTGGTCTTATTCCTTTCCTGGGGACTGAATACAGCAGAAAGAGGGATGCAGGAGATCCTTGCCCTAGAAGGCCCACTGGCGTCGCTGGATTTTAAACTTACAGACGGTGAATTATTAATTACCTTTGCAGGGGATAATTATTATTTGCCTTATAGATCCTGCCTGGAGAAGTTACGTCGGCTTTTACCATTTTGATGAGGGCATCCTTAAAACGGGATGCTTTTTTTGTTTGCCTTGCCATCATTTACCCTAAAATGGTATAATTTTTCATATAGATCCTTCGGAGAAGGAAATCTCCGTTTGTAGAAGGGTTGAAGGAGAATTCACATGTTAAAAAGGGAAAATGAGGCAGAGCTTTTATCAAATCATTTAGCGGGTTATCTTGGTGCTTTGTTTGGAGTGGAATTCGGTTTGTATCTATCTTCCGAAGCCTGCTTTTCAGGGATGGAGATAGCTGTTATTGAAGAACAATTTTCTCCCGAAGAATCAAAGGTGGCAAACCTTTTAAAGGTAATAGATTTGGAATTGTCTGCTGAGCGATTTGATAATGCAAGAAAGTACTGCCTTCTTCTTTTCTCATTATTAGAGGATGTATCTCAAAACAAAAAGGCTGGGAAATACCTTTGCCGACGTCCTCATCGTTTGAGTGTGCTTTACCGCACATTGATGCAGCTGGGAGATTTTCTTTTTGACCATGGCTTACCAAAAGAAGCGTTAATTTTTTACCGGGAATTATTAAAAGATAATCCGCTAGATCCACTTCTCATTAAAAAGTCTGGGCGAGCTTGTTACACAATGGGTCCTTCCTATCTGAACGAAGCAGAACTGCTTTACAGACAAGCTCTAAAACAAAATCCCAAAGATCTGGATATTTATGAAAGTTTAGGCCGTATCATGGAGAATTTTCCGGAGAGAGAAAAAGAAGTGTTTCTTCTTTACCGGGATGCTTTACGTTATTGTCTTACAGATATGGACAAAATCCGTTTTTACCTTAGACTATTAATCCTGGAACCGGATGATTCTCAGCTTTTATTAAGGTTGGGACGATTGTATAGGCGGATGGGGATGTTTATTGAAGCCAGGAAATATCTGGAGGATGCTTTTAGGCTGGATAAAGATTTCTGGACGGCCTTGGACCTCTCTTACATTTATTATCTCCTCAACGATTTAGTCCGTGCCGAGGAGACTTTGAATCTAAGCCTGCTAGAAGACAGTCCGGATGCAGCCCATTCCAGGATTTTTTTCCTGGGTTTAATTAAAGAAAGCAGTGAGCAGTGGAGCCAGGCGGAAAAATATTATAGAATAGTAACTCCTGACCATTCTTTGTTTTGGAAGGCCCAGATCGGTCTTGCGCGTGTCCTCCTGCATCAGGGGAAATTTATAGAGGCTGAAGAGCTATCAGCAGGTATACCCGCGCAGCAAAGGATCTCTTTTCGTTCAGACTTTATGAAGCTATGTGAACTTATGGATGATTCTACTGAAGAAAGATACCGGGGTGGAAAATGGCGTGAGTGCATCTGCCTGACCGATTCGCAATACGAACTCAGAAAAGATATCGGCAGGAGAAGTATGGGAGAGAGTTTTTGGAGAAAATACGAGGCAGTGGAAGCAGGATGGAACGTTTCCGGCGGGCAGATTATTCTGGCAAGGGAGAGAGCAAGCGGCAAAAAGGTTGTTATAAAACAGATCAGCAAAGACCTGCTCTCTGATCCTTTGGTTGTCCGTCGTATTTTGGGATTGCTAAGGACTGTAAGAGCAATGTCAAATCCCGGAATTGCTGCTCTCTTTGAGGATTGTTACTATGACGATTGTTTTTTTTATGCAATGGAATACATGTCGGGAGGTAACTTAACAGAGCTTATTAGTTCCCGGGCACCTTTAACAGTAACACGGGCGGCAGGTATTGTCCTGCAAATTACTGCTGCGCTTGATTACATTTACCGGGAAAAGGGGGCAATGCTTTATGGCGCTTTAAAGCCGGAGAATATCCTATTTTCAGATCATGATGCAGTCAAAATCAGTGATATTGACCTTTTATGGGCTTTGGAAGGGAATGCTGTTTATTCTTCCAGCGTACTGCAAATGCGCCGATCTTTTTTAGAGAATTATTTATATGCTGCCCCTGAAAGATTTAATAGAAGAGGTTTCTTAAGCGGCAGGATGAATGCACAGAGCCGAAACAGCACCCTTGAGATGTCATTACAGGGGGTGGATCACCGCGCCGATCTCTATTCCCTCGGATTAATTTTTTTTGAACTGGTTACAGGGATACTTCCTTTTCGGGAGCGCAGCTTAAGGGCGGTAGTATCTTTCCACCGGTCTGGAAAAATGACCTCTCCCCGACTCTTTAACCCTGCTGTTCCACCAGATCTGGAAGAAATCATTCTTAAACTGATGCATATTGATCCACATCAACGTTATTACGTTCCTGCTGAGGTAAAAGTGGCTATCGAAAAGGCAAGAATATTATAAAAAGTATCCTTTGGTGGTATATTCAATCTATAAAAATTTGTTAAATCTATAAAAATTTGTTATAATGGAAATGATTATTTTTTTTCGAAAGGAAAATTTAAATGCCAGGCATTCCCGGGCGGCTTTTCCCAGACGTTTTTAATGATCTCGATGACCTTTTATATGTCCATGATATGGAAGGCAATCTTCTCTATATTAACAATCATGTCTTTAAATTGCTAGGTTATACAGCAGAGCATGTAATCAATAAAAATATCTCAGATTTTTTGCCTGTCCGTTATCATGAGAAGTTTTCGAAATACCTTGAGATTATTCAGAAGGAAAAAATTGTTGTAAATGCAGTTAGCTTTTGTTCGCAGAAAGGGATGGAAAGGGTTCTGGAATACCGAAGTGTCGTCCATTATGAAGGAGGAAAACCAACAGAGGTAACAGGCGTTGCCAGAGATATTACTGAAAGAAAGTGGGCTGAAAAAGCTCTAATTGATGCCTCGGGACGTTTTGAATCAATAATAGAGAATACGCCTTTAGTGGCTGTTCAGGGTTTTGATATAAATGGTTCTATCTATCACTGGAATCCTGTTTCGGAAAAACTATACGGTAAGGGTATAAAAGAAGTCTTGGAGAAGCCTTTTCATGAGCTTTTCCTGGAAGGTAAGGAGAGAGAAAAGTTTAAAGATGATCTGGAAAGGGTCTTTAGTAAAGGTCAACCCGTGGAAGCAAGGGAATCTTCCATTATTACCGTAGATGGTGAAAAACGTTGGGTTTATTCAAGCATGTTTCCTGTCATAGAAGGAACTCGCTGCCTGGAAGCTATCCGTATGGAGATGGATATTACTCAAAGGAAAAAAGTGGAAGAAAAATTGGAATACCTCAGCACTCACGATTCCCTTACAGGGATTTATAACAGGGCCTATTTCGAAGAGGAGATTCGCAGGCTGGAAACCCTCCGGTTCCGACCGGTGAGTATTATTATGGGTGATGTTGATGATCTTAAACTGGTGAACGATACTCTGGGACATGATAAGGGAGACCGTCTCCTCAAGGCCGCTGCAGATACAATTAGTTCCCGCTTTCGTTCTTCGGACATGATTGCCAGAATTGGAGGCGATGAGTTTGTCGTACTCCTACCTCATACTTCGGAGGAAGTGGCTAAAGAAGTCTGCAGCCGCATTGATGAATCGATCACAAACTATAACGCTTCCAATCCAGAACTGCCTTTAAGTATCTCCTTAGGGGTAAGTACCAGTGTCTCAAGCGATCATTCCCTATTGGATACTTTTAAGAAAGCTGATAGTGCTATGTATCAAAAAAAAGCAGAAAAAACAAATAGTGTTAAGAATTCATTTGTCCAATCATTTATTTCAACTTTTAACAGCAGCAATTATTTTAAGGAAGAAAATAATAATATTAAATCCATGGCTGTTGCCCTTGCCAGTAAAGCCGGTCTCACTGAAAAAGAGATTGCTTTGATTTCTGTTTTATCACTGGTTCACGATATTGGAATACTTGGAGTACCGGATAATATCCTTTATAAAAACGGTGAACTGCTGCCTGAAGAGAAGAAAGCCATGCAGAAACATCCCGAAATAGGGTATCAAATTGCTCTATCGTCCTCAGAATTGGCCAGTGTAGCTGATTTTATTCTTTCCCATCACGAATGGTGGAACGGGGAAGGTTATCCTTTTGGTCTCAAGAAAAATGAAATACCGGCTGCCTGCCGTATTATTTCTATTGTTGATGCTTACCGGGCCATGACAAACGAACGCCCTTATCGTAAGCCCCTCTCCCATGAGGATGCCGTATCAGAGATTAAACGTTGTTCCGGTACCCAGTTTGACCCGGAGATGGTGAAAATGTTTACAAAACTCTTTGGATGAGGAAGAAATAAAGGATTGATGCAGTGGAAATGAGATGTTTTAAGTTGATAAGTCAAAAATTTATCCTGGTTTAAGCCCCCACCTATAAGCATACGCAGGTGGGGCTTTTCAATTAGGTAGAGCAGATTCTCCATCTAATTCCCCGATGTTTCAGCTAAATTAAACGAGTTTACTTGTTTTTTTTACTTACTGTTTTTATGCTGTATTTCCTTTTCGTAGAGAGTCAATACTATCTCAAGGCTCTTTTTCCCTTTAATGAGATATTATGCTGTGAGGTTTATATAGTTTATATAAAAGTAACTTGACAAAAGTAAAAGTGGGTGATATTGTAAAAATGGACGGTTAGCACTCTCGATGTTCGAGTGCTAACATCAAAAAGAGGTGATTAAAGTGGGGTTAAGCGCGAGAAAAAAACAGATCTTACAGGCAGTGATCACTGATTACGTTAAATCTGCCCAACCTGTTGGGTCCCGTACAATTGCGAGGCGATACATGGTAGGGTTAAGTCCGGCTACAATCAGAAATGAAATGGCAGACCTCGAAGAGGCGGGCTATTTAATCCAACCCCATACTTCTGCCGGGAGGATACCTTCCCAGATTGGATACAGGTATTATGTGGATCAGCTCATGGAGAAATCTGACCTTGAGGATGAAGATAAAGCCAAGATTAAACAAGTGTATGAATATGAGAAACTAAAAGAAATAGAGGAAATCATCAGGCACACTTCCCGTCTTCTTTCTCTGCTTACCAACTATACCTCTTTGATATTAGGACCACAACTAAAAAAAAGTGCCTTTAAGAAGCTTCAGATTATGCCGGTTGATCATCAAAGAGGGCTGCTGATCCTGGTTGCTGATACGGGGTTTGTAAAAAACAAGGTAATTAATTTACCCCATACCCTGTCTGCAAACGAATTAAATCGTATCGTTACTTATCTTAACATGCGCATGGAAGGCCTTACCATCGATACAATTACATCCAAACTGATCAGTGAAATACGCCGTGATCTTTATCAACATATTAAATTTCTTGAAGATACATTTACTCTGCTGGGAGACAGCCTTGCTGAAGACGAAAGGCGGGTTTTTCTGGGTGGTACTACAAATATACTTAATCAGCCTGAATTTGGGGACATTGGGAAGGTAAAATCATTACTGGCTCTTTTCGAACAGCATTCCCTGTTGGCAAATCTGCTGGCAAGGCCGGTAGCAGGTGTGGATGGTGTCATAATTAAGATTGGAACGGAAAATATTCTGGAAGAAGTACAGGAATGCAGCCTTGTGATGGCGACGTATTGTCTGGGCAAGGAAGTAGTAGGAACTATTGGTGTATTAGGACCCACGCGGATGAATTACGCCAAAACGGTTGCCGTCATTCAGCAGGTTGTATCTCACCTGGGGAGGCTCTAGCGCAGCTGACAAACGTCAACCGCACTAATTGTTAATTAAAATGTTTTAAGGGGTGAAGTGGATTTGGTCGAGGAAAAAGATTTTTTTCATTCTTCGAATGAAGAGGAAAAAGAAGAGATACCTGTTTCCGATAAGACAGTGGATGGTGCCATTGAACCTTGCGTAGATGAAGCTGGAGGTGATGAAATAGAAGAATTAGAGCGGAAAATTCAAGAACTTGAAGAGGAAAAAAATGAAATAACTAACAGGCTGCTGCGGATGCAGGCTGATTTTGATAATTACCGGAAACGGGTACGCTCGGAGAGACAGGAACTTATTTATTCCGCAAATTTTTCCCTTGTTGAAAAATTACTCCCTGTTATTGATAACCTGGAAAGAGCCAGTAATGCAAATGAAAAAGGTTCTCAAGGAGTAATTGAGGGTTTAAAAATGATAGTCAGAAATTTCATGGATATACTGGAGAAAGAAGGACTTACTCCTATAGATTGTGTAGGCAAACCTTTTGACCCTAACTGTCACGAGGCAGTTATGAGGGAAGAAGGATCTGATTATCCTGCCGACACTGTGGTTGAAGAAATACAAAAGGGGTATAAGATGAATGATAAAGTTTTAAGGGCAAGTATGGTAAAGGTTGCAGTTGATGATTATTCCGTGTAAATGCAGATGGAGCTGCTAATAAAAATATAAAATATCTTAATAAAGGAGGATAAAAAAATGTCTAAAGTTGTAGGTATTGATTTGGGTACAACAAACTCTGCCGTAGCTGTCCTGGAAGGTGGAGAACCGGTAATAATCGCTAATGCGGAAGGCAGCAGGTTAACCCCTTCTATTGTGGCTTTTACAAAAGAAGGAGAAAGAATAGTGGGACAGGTGGCCAAGAGGCAGTCCATTACAAACCCTGATCGAACTATTGTTTCAATTAAGAGAGAAATGGGGACCAACTTTAAAGTTAAAATTGATGACAAAATACATACTCCTCAGGAAATTGCTGCCATGATTTTACAAAAGCTTAAAGCTGATGCAGAGAGTTATCTTGGGGAAAAAGTTGATAAAGCTGTAATTACAGTTCCTGCCTATTTTACCGACAGCCAAAGACAGGCTACAAAGGATGCAGGAAAGATTGCCGGCCTGGAAGTCCTGCGGATTATTAATGAACCAACTGCAGCTGCTCTTGCTTATGGGATTGATAAAGCAGAAGCCCATACCATTTTGGTTTTTGACCTTGGCGGTGGAACTTTTGACGTCTCAATTCTGGAGCTTGGCGAAGGCGTGTTTGAAGTAAAAGCAACTCACGGCAATAATCGCCTTGGCGGCGATGATATTGATGAAATGGTTATGGAGTTCCTGGTTGCTGAGTTTAAAAAAGAAACAGGAGTAGACTTAAGCAAGGACAAAATAGCAGTGCAAAGATTAAAGGATGCTGCGGAAAAGGCTAAAATTGAATTATCGAGTGTAACAAGCAGCAATATTAATCTTCCTTTTATTACTGCCACATCTGATGGCCCCAAGCACCTTGATATAACCCTTACAAGGGCGAAATTTGAGGATATCATTGCCGATTTGGTAGAGAAGACTGCTGGCCCTGTGCGCCAGGCTCTTACCGACTCGGGGCTGGCAGCTAAGGACATTGATAAGGTAATCCTCGTCGGCGGTTCTACCAGGATTCCTCTTGTCCAAAAAGTCCTCAAAGACATTTTGGGCCAGGAACCCCATAAGGGAGTAAATCCTGATGAAGTAGTAGCTATGGGTGCAGCAATACAGGCCGGGGTGCTATCAGGTGAAGTAAAAGATGTGCTGCTTCTTGATGTAACGCCTCTTTCACTGGGTATTGAGACCTTAGGTGGGGTTTTTACGAAGATAATTGAGAAAAATACTACCATACCCACTTCTAAAAAACAGATCTTTTCCACAGCTGCAGACAGTCAGACCGGCGTGGAGATTCATGTCATGCAGGGTGAACGTCCTATGGCAGCAGATAATAAAACGCTGGGGCGTTTTATGCTTGACGGTATTCCTCCGGCTCCCAGGGGGGTCCCGCAGATTGAAGTATCTTTTGATATAGATGCAAACGGGATTGTGAATGTGCTGGCAAAGGATCTCGGAACAGGTAAAGAACAAAAAGTAACGATTACAGCTTCTTCCGGTTTATCGAAAGAAGAAATAGATAAGATGATGAATGATGCCGAAAAACATGCCGCAGAAGATGAGAAACGTAAAGTACTAATCGAGGTCCGGAACCATGCCGATTCCTTAATCTACTCCACCGAGAAGACCTTACGTGATCTGGGTGTTAAAGTAGATACCGAGGTTAAAGAACGTGTTGATAAAGCAACTAATGAACTCAAAGAACTTATGGCCGGCGAAGATAGTGATAAGATAAAGGAAGCCACTGAAAAATTAAGTACTGTTTTGCATGAGATTTCTACAAAGCTTTATGAACAGGTTCGCCAGGAACAGGAGCAGAAAGCTGGTGGAGACCAGGCCCAGGGGGAAGGACAACAGGCAGAGGGCAGCAAAGATGATGTAGTAGACGCAGATTACGAAGTAGTAGATGATGATAATAAAGATAAATAAGGCTGCTTGGGTTAAAGGGGCGGAAGGTATATGGCAGATAAAAGAGATTATTATGAAGTTCTTGGCTTAAAAAGGGACGCAAGCCAGGAAGAAATAAAAAAAGCGTATCGTAAATTGGCAATGCACTACCACCCGGATGTAAATCACGGGAAAGAGAGTGAAGCCAAATTTAAAGAAATAAAGGAAGCTTACGATGTCCTCAGTGACCCGCAGAAAAGAAATACCTATGACCGCTACGGTCATCAAGAGGATTCTTTCGGCGGGTTTGGAGGAGGTGGGTTTGGCGATTTTTCTTCTGGGTTTGAAGATATTTTTGATACTTTCTTCGGCGGAGGCTTTTCAACAAGGAGCAGAGGCCAGGCTGCGTCCCCGCGAAGGGGAGATGACCTGCGCTATGATATGGAGATTACCCTGGAAGACGCTGTGAAAGGAAAAGAAACATTTATAAATATCCCCCGCACTGAAAACTGTTCCAAATGCGGAGGAACAGGAGCCAAAGAAGGGTCAAAGCCTGAAACCTGTACTACCTGCGGTGGTTCAGGGCAGCAGCAGGTTATTAAAAACACTGCTTTTGGCCGTTTTGTCAGCGTTCGGGCTTGTGAAAAGTGTCGTGGAGAGGGACGCATTATCAAGGAGCATTGTCCTGAGTGCCGCGGTCAGGGACGGGTTATCAAAGAAAGAAAAATTGAGATAAAGATACCCGGAGGGGTGGACAGTGGTTCTAAATTACGTGTGCCTGGAGAAGGCGAAGCAGGAACAAGGGGAGGCCCACCGGGTGATCTCTATATCGTCCTTCATGTTCGCCCCCATAAAATCTTTAAACGTCAGGATAACGATCTTGTATGTGATATCCCAATCAGCTTTGTTTATGCTGCTCTGGGCGGTGAGATTGAAGTTCCCACGTTGGATGGCAGGGCTAAGCTGCGGATTCCAGAAGGAACACAACCGGGTGCTGTTTTTCGTCTGAAGGGAAAAGGGGTGCCCAGCCTGCGGGGTTTTGGTAAAGGAGACCAGCTAGTTAAGATCAAGGTTGAAGTGCCCAGGCGGATGAATGCCAATCAGAAAAATATTTTACGGGAATTTGCACAGGCCTGCGGAGTAGATATCTCCGGGCATGAGGAAAAAGGGTTCTTTGACCGGGTAAAGGATACTCTCGGTGGGAAATGACACGTGTTAGACATATGGGGACACGCTTTATCAGGAGCGTGTCCCCATGCAATTCGTGTAATCTTTTTAATTTCTTTTGCTGTTCCAATAATAAAGAAAAGCTGCTGTAAAACGGGCGATTTCCTCCCGATCACAATTACTTTCCGCGACGCTTGCAGACCCGCCTGCCGGGCATTTCGTGTATTTTTCATAAGAGTGCTCACTTTGAATTATTTTTTGAATGAGCAGGCTTTCCCGATACCTTGCTTCTATGGTTTTTAAAGTATTACAGCAGAATAATTCAATGCCATTTTTTAAGATGAGATTATTATGCTCACTTCCTCTTTCAAAACCCAGCACTTCTACTAAGGATATATAGCCTAATTTCTCATCGACAGGAATCGTATTTGTTTTTAAGGTGAGAGGTACATAAATCAATTTTTCGGAAAGGGGTATGGGAATAAATCTTTTCCTCCCGAGGATGGGGCCATAATTTTTTTTTACTGCGGAGAGATCTATGTTATGGAAATGTGCCAACCTCTTCAGGATCCAACCTGTTGAACGCCTGTCCAGATATTTTTCACCTTTAACGGTTATAAGCATGGTTGCCTCACCTCCATCGGAGTGAGAAGACGGTACCATAACAGCAATTTCTTTTCTTATGAGTTCAAGATTCCATTTCATCTTCCGCCTGTCTCCTCTCCTAATCTTAGTGGAATTATAACGCACACAAGTTCGTATGTCAAGCTTGTTTTTCTAAAGAAACTATATATTGAAGGAGATAAGTTATGCCTTTCTGGTTTTTTCTCTCCCCTGAAGATTTTCAGAACAAAAAAGTGACTTTAAAGGCTGAGCTTGTGCAGCATTTGAAGGCAGCACGTTTAAAAACCGGAGATAACTTTGTCCTTTCTGACGGGTTAGGGAGAGCATTTTATGCACGATTGGATTATATCAATTCAAAAAATGCTGTGGCTTCCCTCTTAGATGAGGTTCAGGAAAAGGTTGAACCGTCTCTGCATGTCACCCTTTTTGCCGGAGTATCAAAAGGGGAAAAGATGGATCGGATTATTCGTCAGTCGGTGGAGCTCGGTGTGAAGAAAATTGTTCCTGTTCTGACGGAGAGGACGGTAGTCAGGTTAACTTCCGAAAAAGGTGGGGAAAAGGCGGGGCGCTGGCAGAAAATAGCCGTTTCGGCTGCTTCACAGTGCAGGCGCAGTTTTATTCCATTGGTCCATTCACCTCTTAGCTTTGATGATATGGCCCAGGCACTGAAAAAAGAAAAAATAGCAATTGTCCCCTGGGAGGAAGAAAAAGAAAAAGGACTTCTGCGTCTGACCCGGCAAATTGAGAAAAAACCCGGGTCTATTTGTATTTTTACAGGACCTGAGGGAGGCATCTCCCCTGAAGAAATGGCAGCACTCAATAGCATTGAGGGGGTCTATCCTGTAAGTCTGGGCCCTCGTATCCTCAGGGCAGAAACAGCTCCTCTGGCTATTCTCTCCATTGTTATGTACCTATGGGGAGACTTAGGTCGTAAAATAGAATAAAAATGATATGAGAAGGTGTATTACTTGACCTTAAAAGTGGCTTTTCATACCCTGGGGTGCAAGGTTAACTATTATGAAACAGAGGCATTAAAAGGGAAATTTAGAGAGGGTGGCTTTGAAATCGTGGATTTTCAAGATTTAGCCGATGTATATGTGGTTAATACCTGTACAGTTACTCACCAGGCTGATCGAAAATCACGACAGGTTATCCGAAGGGCAAAAAGGCGCAACCCTGCAGCACTGGTAGCAGTTATCGGTTGCTATGCAGAGGTTAATCCCAAAGATATCTCCTCTTTGCCGGAAGCTGATATAATTTTGGGGACGCAAAATCGTCTGTCTCTTCCCGAGCTTATTAAAAGAAAAATAACCGGAGACGACACTGCCCTCACGGTTAGGACAGTCGGGGAGAAAAGAGAATTTGAAGATATGCCCTGGATGCCGGAGCAGGGGAGGGCCAGAGCTTTTTTAAAAATCCAGGATGGTTGTGACCAGGGGTGCAGCTACTGTATTGTTCCCATGGCCCGGGGGCCAGTACGCAGTCTCCCCCGGGAAAAAGGAATAGAATACCTCAAGGAAATAAGCAGCCATGGTTATGAGGAAGTAGTCTTATCGGGAATCCACCTGGGAGTATACGGAAGAGATCTCAAACCTGGAGCAGATCTTAGTTCTTTCCTGGAAAAAGCCGTCATGGTGAAAGGAATTAAAAGGATACGTCTCAGTTCAATAGAACCCACCGATTTTGATGATAAGCTTATCAAGGTTATTGCCAGTAACGAGAAAATTTGCCGTCACCTGCATATTCCTTTGCAAAGCGGGGATAACAGTATATTGAAAACAATGGGGCGTCCATACAATACGAAGTTTTATTCCGGCCTTTTAAACAGTTTGAGGGAGCTTCTTCCTGATTTGGCGGTTAGCACTGATATAATGGTGGGCTTTCCCGGTGAAGGAAATGAGCACTTTCTCAGCAGTTTTATTTTTGTGAAATCCTGTGCCTTTAGCCGTTTACATGTTTTTAAATTTTCGCCAAGAAGTGGGACAAAGGCTGAGGGAATGGATGCGCAGGTTGCGCCGGAGATAAAGGATGATCGGAGCGGGAAGATGATTGCCCTGGGGGAAGAACTTTCTTCAATTTATCAGGAAAAATTCCCTGGCCGTGAATTATCAGTTCTTTTTGAGAAGGTATTAGATGAGGGGATGCTCGAAGGCCTTACCTCAAATTATCTGCGGGTGAGAGCTTATGGACCTGAAAGCCTGCGGGGACAGATTGGAAAAGTCCTCATTAAAGAAAGCTGCGATGGGTATTTAAAAGGGAGCTTATAATCTTTACTATATTCATGCATATTACCTTTTTCTCCCGCATATGATCATGAAAAAGAAGTGTTCAAGGGGGAATATGCATGAAAAAAAGGAGCAGATTTTTTGTAGTTGAAGCGCGGCGTCTTATTCCGTTATTATTTTTACTGGTGTTACTTGTGGGGCTGACTGTTTATGATAACTTTTTTCGTGTAGAGCCGACAGCTGCATTGCCGGAAGTGGAAGCCAGTAAGCTCACTTTTACAACAATGGACTGGGGAAACCTCACTTCACCCACATCCTTTGTGCTGGTGGCTGATCATGATGAGTGGCTCAGGGTTTCCCAGGATATGGGCATGACACTTCCCGATTATCCCTTCAATGCTGCCGAAGAAATTGCTGTTTTTGCCGTTAACAGTGAAATTCAGAGCATGGATGTATTCCCCAGTTTTGGGGAAATGGAAGTAAGAGTGCTGGTAGAACCCAAAGAAAACTTCTTCCATGTTATTACTGTAGGGCGTCCGGCGGTGGATCATGAGGGAGCAGTTTGGAAATTTGTGGATAAAGAAGATCGGGTTTTAAGCAGGATCGTCCCTTTTTGGACAGTAGATGATGATGATGAGGATGAAAAAGAGGAAGAAGTAACGAAGTAAACCGCCCCCTTAGAAAAACATAGAAAAGTTACTTAAAGAAAAGCAGCGGAAGGAATAAGCATTTATTTATTTAATGATGCTATTCTTTTTGCTGTTCTTTGTTTTTCTGCAGCTGGTCTACCATTTCCTGAGAAATAATTTCTTCCAGGGGACTGCTGATAATTTTTTGAATGTCCGTAAGCATAATACTAAATCTGTATTCTGCTTCGAGATATTTTTTAACAATCATATTAAGACTCATTATTTCCAGGGCTTTGGAGAAACGTTCTTCCTTTTCAGGCGGCACTTCAATACCGGACATTTTTTGCTGCTGCAGCTCCCATTGATTTTTACGGAAGTCGGAAATCATCTCTTTAGCGCTGCTGTCCTTCTCTAATTGTTCATGTGATTCTTTATAAGCCTTGTATTCAGGTGATGATTTAATCGCTTTTGCCAGCGCATGGGCATAATCGTAAGTGTTCATAATCACTACTCCTCTCTGATATTTATAGGGGATACTTCTGCCAAATCAGTATCTTTCAGGGTTTTGTGCATAAATTCTCTGATTTCCTCCGCTGCTTTCCTTGAGTTACTGCTGTCAATAAATTTTTCAAATTTGATTTTTCCAGGCCTGGAATCACTGTAGAGACGGTCATAATACAGCCTGCAAAGTTGGCTGACAAGCTCGAAGTAATTTTCCTGGTATAAAAGCATGAGAAACGAATTAATGGTTTCCTTACCCAGGTATTTTTCAAGGAGAAGAATTGCTTCCTCCACTTTTTTGATTTCTCCGGGTGTGGAAGGTGTATATTCTTTCAGGAGCCGGTTAACTCTGTTCTCCAATGGGGCGGTGAGTAGAATACGTGTTTCTCCGGTTATCGCTCTGAAAAGAAATTCCGGCTGGTAAATGGAACCAATTCTTTTGCCTTCACCCTCAACAATAAGATAGTCGGCATTTTTTAGCTCCTCCAATCGATTCCACAGTAAGGCATCAAAATCTTTTTGTTTGCGCAAATTCTTTATTCCCAGGTGGCCGAAAAGGGATCCCCTGTGGCAAGCCAGGCCTTCAAGGTCGATTGTAGGACAATCCATTTCCGTAAGTATATGCAGAACTTCTGTTTTCCCCACACCTGTGAGTCCGTTGAGGACAAAAACAGGTTTTTTCAATTCATAGTTATCCAGCTGGTCTAGAATAAACCGTCTGAAAGATTTATAACCTCCTTTCAACTTGTAACCTGGTATCTCCATCATTTCCAGTAGAGAATAAAGGCTTGTGCTGCGCATACCCCCTCTCCAGCAGTATAAAACAGGTGTTTTTTGAGAACTCATGTTTTTTATATTTTCAATAAGGTCAGGAAGTTTTTTAGTTGCAAAGTTGAGACCCTTGATGCGTGCTTTCTGATGATCATCTTTATAGAGAATGCCGATTATTTCTCTTTCCTCATCACTAAAAAGAGGGATATTTATTGAACCGGGAATAGATCCCTGACTGAATTCATGGGGGGAACGTATATCAATAAAAACAGTATCTTCTAATGTTATGGTTTCGTTAAAAGAAATTTCTCCGTACATTCTGTCATTCCTTCCCGGAAGCTCATCATTTAATTATAGCAGAAATAACCGGGCTTTCAAGTTTTGAGGTTCGGTTTCCCACCTCTGCATTTTGGGATAATCAAAAAAAAATTGCGATCAGCTTTTTTCAGTTTTTAAAAGGAAAATATAATGGTATAATAATCATAAAATGCACGCAAGGGGGTGTTTTTAGTGGACAACTGTATCTTTTGTAAAATTGTAAACGGCGAGATACCATCCCGGATAATATATGAGGATGAACATGTCATTGCTTTCCATGACATTAACCCTATTGCCCCCATCCATATCCTGCTCATCCCCCGATTACATATTTCTTCTTTCAATGATATTCTGCCCGAAAACAAAGAGCTGATGGGGCATATGGCCTGGGTAAGCAAAGAAATTGCAAAGCAAAACAAGATCGATGAGAAGGGCTATCGTATTGTCTTTAACTGCGGTGAACACGGAGGTCAGGAAGTATATCATCTCCACGCTCACATCCTTGGGGGCAGGTTATTGGGTGGATTAGTCAAACGATAATTTATGAATATTCCTTTCGTTGACAGGTATCAGCCTAAAAGGTATAATAAGTTGAATCGTTTTCTGTATGTCCTTCGATTAGAGGTTAAGGGCGAGGGGAGGGAAACATGTGTCAGAAGTTAAAGTTGGTAAAAACGAGAGTCTTGATAATGCTCTGAGACGGTTTAAAAAGCAGTGTGCAAGGACAGGCATACTTTCTGAAATACGGAAACGTGAGCACTATGAGAAACCAAGTGTAAAAAGGAAGAAGAAAGCCGAAGCTGCTCGTAAAAAGAAGAGGTTTTACAAATAATGCCTGACAGGGGGCGTTAAAATGGGGCTTTCCGAACAATTGATGGAAGATCAAAAGACAGCTATGAAAGCAAAAGATAAATTTC
The DNA here is from genome assembly GCA_030656575.1 of Bacillota bacterium. Classification (GTDB taxonomy): domain Bacteria; phylum Bacillota; class Dethiobacteria; order DTU022; family UBA8154; genus JAUSPO01. The sequence goes on along the minus strand of JAUSPO010000034.1, from coordinate 16,651 downwards.
GCCTGACAGTAATACGTTTATTAAGGAGCGAAATTAAAAATGCGGAGATAGCTAAAAAAACCCCCCTGGAGGAAGAGGAAATTGTGGTAGTCCTGCACAGAGAATTGAAACGAAGAAAAGATGCCCTCGTTGATTTTGAAAAAGCTGATAGGCCCTCTCTCCTGGAAGAGTTAAAGGAAGAAATAACGATTATATCAGGTTACCTTCCTCCGCAGCTTTCGAAAGATGAGATTAGAGAGATTATCCGTGAAGCAATAACAGGTCTTGGAGCGTCTTCAAAAAAAGATATGGGCAGAGTGATGGGCTTTATAATGCCTAAGCTTAAAGGAAAAGCTGAAGGCTCACTGGTAAAAGAAATTTTAGAAGAATTACTTAGGTAAAACTTGGGAAACCAAGTTTTACCTATATATATCTATATTACAAAGGGGGGATGTGTTTGTTCAGGAAGGTTTCTTTTTTTATACTGATTATCTTTGCGGCTTTGACCTTTTTCCCAAACGTACTCCCTGCCCAGAAAACCCATGTTTACGTTGTGCCGGTTAAGGGGCAGATAGAGCCGGGATTGCTTCCTTTCCTTGAACGTTCTTTAAATGAAGCAGCCGATACAGGCGCTGCAGCAGTTATATTGGAGTTGGATACGCCGGGAGGTTATATTGACACGGCTCAGGAAGCCCGTCTTCTTCTCGACCGGTTTCCTTCTCCTGTATATTCCTATGTTAAGCCCCATGCCCTTTCTGCAGGAGCTTATCTTGCACTGGCTGCCGATGGCCTTTATATGGCTCCTGGTTCTATTATCGGAGCTGCTGAGCCAAGGATTGTGGGAGTGCAGGATACGGATGAAAAGCTTGTATCTGCATGGGATGCAGAAATGAGGGGTGTTGCTGAAAATCAGGGGAAGGACCCTCTTCTGGCGGCAGCAATGGTACGAAAAGAGATTGAGATCGAGGGAGTAGTCTCCCCGGGTGAGCTGTTAACTCTAACGGCTATGGAAGCTGAAAGACTTGGATTTGCTGATGGAACACCGGGAAGCATCAGTCAGCTGCTGGAAATTGTCGGTTTAGAAGACGCTGAGGTGATAAGAGTATCGCCTACATTCTGGGAGAACTTATCCAGCTGGTTGATTAAACCGCCTGTTGCAACGGCTATTCTTACTATGGCCTTCCTTTTTCTCATACTGGAAGTATTAACAGCCGGTTTTGGAATTGCGGGTCTTTTTAGTGTGCTATGCTTCGGACTCTACTTTGGTGGTCATTATTTTACCGGTGTAAGTGGTTGGCCGGCTATATTTCTCTTCATCTTTGGAGTGATACTTCTCCTTACTGAAGCCTTTATCCCCGGATTTGGCGTTTTTGGGTTAGGAGGTCTTGTTTCCGTTTCCGTGTCAATTGTAATGTCTGCAGCTTCCACGGAGGCAGGTCTGAAAATGCTGCTCATATCTTTAATTGTCTCAATCATTGCAGGCTATCTGGCTTTTAAGTATTTTCAAAGGAGAGGAATCTTAAGACGCTTTATTCTTTTGGATGCGGCTACTAAAGAACTGGGCTACAGTTCTTCTGCAGATTTACAATACCTGGTCGGTAAAACAGGAACCAGTATTACTCCCCTTCGACCTTCAGGTATTGCGGAGATTGAAGAGTCCAGATTTGATGTAGTAAGCGAAGGCTCTTTTATTCCTTCAGGTGTTACTGTTCTGGTGGTAAAGACTGAAGGGAGACGTGTGGTAGTACGTACTAAAATATGAATTTGAAAGGATGATTAATGTTGGATGGGCAGTTCTTACCGTTGTTAGTCCTAATAGTTTTTGTCTTTGTTGCTCTTTCCGTATTATTCAGTTTTATCCCGTTGAGGTTATGGATCGCTGCTTGGGCAGCGGGTGTTAAAATTGGTATAATTACACTTATTGGAATGCGTTTGCGCCGGGTTGTACCCCTTAAAGTTGTAGAACCTCTCATCAAGGCTACAAAGGCCGGCCTGGAACTGAATGTTAACAAACTTGAAGGCCATTACCTGGCCGGCGGTAACGTGGACAGGGTTGTTAACGCTCTCATCGCAGCACAGAGGGCTGATATCGAACTGGGCTTTGAGAGAGCCGCCGCTATAGACCTTGCGGGCAGAAACGTTCTTCAGGCTGTTCAGATGAGCGTTAATCCCAAGGTTATTGAGACTCCCGTGGTTGCAGCGGTAGCCAAAGACGGTATTGAAGTAAAGGCCAGGGCACGTGTGACGGTGAGGGCGAATATAGACCGCCTGGTCGGTGGTGCCGGTGAAGAAACTATTATTGCCAGGGTTGGAGAGGGAATCGTTACGACGATCGGTTCGGCCTTATCTCATAAAGCAGTTCTGGAAAACCCTGACAACATTTCCCGTACAGTCCTTAGCAAAGGCCTTGATTCAGGTACAGCTTTTGAGATTCTCTCCATTGATATCGCCGACGTGGACGTGGGCAAGAATATTGGAGCACAGCTTCAAACGGACCAGGCAGAGGCCGATAAGCGTATTGCCCAGGCCAAGGCGGAGGAAAGACGTGCCATGGCTGTGGCCAGGGAGCAGGAGATGAGGGCGGCAGTACAGGAAATGCGCGCCAAGGTTGTGGAGGCGGAAGCGGAAATTCCCAAGGCGATGGCCCAGGCGCTGCGTGAAGGCAAACTGGGAGTAATGGACTATTACAATATGCAAAATATTTACGCCGATACTCAGATGCGCGATTCCATTTCCAAACTGGGTAAGTCAGATACCGAAAAAGGAGAAGGAAATCAAGGATAATAAGTAAAAAATGGTGCCTGGCACCTTTATTAACTTATTTGTAATTTAGGGTCAGGCGCCAGGTCTTTGGGAAGAGGTGTTCTTTGTGGAGCTATTAATTGTTTTTATTGTTGTCATGGTTATATCTTCAATATTGAGGTCTTTCCAACGTGCGAGCGTGCCCCCTGAGCAGCAGCCGGAGATTCTTCCCGATTTGGCATCCCCGGAAAAATCATTCTACGAAGAGGAAATCCCTCCACTTGCTTATGAGGATGGATTCCGGCAGCCGGTGAGCAGCGGTTACCAGGAAAGGAAAAGGCCTGTCTCGACTCCTGTTAACCCTGTTAAGAAGAAGATTGTTTCTCATCAGAAAAAGAGTGGTTTTAATTCTCCATTGGCCGATCTGCTTGTAAGCGACAGGATTATCCTGGGAATAGCAGTAGCTGAGGTTCTCTCCGCGCCTCGTGCTAGAAGGCCTTTCAAAGCCGGAGGGGTCAAAAGGTCCTGAAAAAACTCCTTACAATTAATTTTCACGAGTCCAAGTAATTGAACTGCCTAATCAGGGCAGTTCTTTTTTTGCATAACCTTTCATTTAAAGCATAAATTTTAATAGAAGGTCGGAAGGGAAAGAGATAGGAGGCGTGTCCTTTGAGCAGCAAGGAGTTTGGGGAAGAGAGAAAGAAATGGCGTGAACACGCAGCTGATTTTTTTGAACTGCCGAAGGAGCTTCTTCTTAATTTACCGAGGGTTACGTTAATTGGCAACCTTCAGCTTTATTTGGAAAATTATGGGGGTATTATCGAATATAATGATGAGCTTTTACGCCTTAAAATCAAAGGTGGAGAGATAATCGTCAAAGGTAAAAACCTGACTATTAAAAATTTTTTTGGTGAAGAAATATTTATTGAAGGTAAGATAAAATCTATCGAGTATCACCAATAATGTCCCCGGAAAGGTGGTTTAAAATTTGTCAATCGTGGAGCGGGGAGGGCTTTGGCCGGGGTATCTGCTCATTTCAATAAAGGGACGTGGAATTGCAAGATTACTAAATCTTACGGCAAGAAACGGTATTTATTTCTGGGATCTTCGATACAAAGGAAATGTCGTAACTGTAAAAATCAAACCCCGGGATTTTAAAAAACTGCGGCCCCTTATTAGAAAAACTGCTTGTAAAGTAAAGATTCTGGGTAAAAAAGGGACCCCCTTTATCATCATACATGGGTGGCGCAGAAAAGGGCTAGTTTTAGGAATAGTTCTTTTTTGTTTCTTTTTCTATTTCCTTTCATTGTTTGTCTGGAATATCAGCATTGAAGGGAACATAGATGTTGAAACAGAGAAAATTATAGCAGTTTTAGACAAACATGAGGTTAAAAATGGAATACGAAAGAAAGAGATCGATTTATCTGAGGTGGAGAGAGCTCTTCTCCTTGAAATAGAAGAGCTTAAATGGGTTGGAGTAAGCATAAGGGGTGTTTATCTTAATATACAAATTGTAGAACGTCTTATGGAGCCGCCGATAGAAGAAAATATGGATCTCTTTGCTGTCAAAGACGGTCTGATTACGGATATTTTAGTTTTGGCGGGGAAGGCTGTTGTAGAACCGGGAGATACGGTCCAAAGGGGACAGCTTCTCATTTCGGGGAAAATGACAGTTCCTGATGACTATGTAGAGTATGCTGGAGACGTGGAGCCGGAAATGAAGGATATAGAAACGAAGGCAAGGGGGATGGTTGAGGCCCTGGTTTGGTATGAAAGCTATGCGGAGGTTCCATTGTATCACGTTTATAAAAGAAAAACCGGTAATCTCTCCAATTCAATTTCCCTGCTTGCGGGAGATAAGATATTTAGGATTTGGGGACCTGAAAGTTCTCCGTACCGTAATTATGAGTTGGAAAAAATTAAACGGACCCTGGCATGGAGGAATCTACGTCTCCCTGTCGAATTAGTAAATAATAACTATTGGGAATATGAGGTAGAAATACGACCTGTATCTCCGCATCAGGCATTAGAAGAAGCCAGGAACCAGGCACTGGCGAAGGCCAATGCCCAACTTCCAAGAGGAGCAGCTATTAAAAAAAGGTTTGTTAATGAATATTATTTCTTTGAGTTGGGAACTGTAGGTTGTCGGGTGATGATTGAAACCCTTGAAGATATTGCTGTTTCACAAATTTTCTTCTAAAATCGGAGGGATGTTTTTTCTTGACAAAAGACTATGAAGATAAGGTTTATTTAAAAAGCATGGATGAGGTAATTCCACTTTTGGGGAAGTTCGATGAACACCTGTCATTGGTTGAGGACAGCTTTAAAATACAGATTATTCCCAGGGGAGACGAGCTTACTTTTCATGGGAAAAAGGAAGATGTGAGGATAGTATGCTCTCTTTTTCAGGAACTTCTTTCCTTAATCAGAGGGGGGCATCCTCTAACCACTCCTGAGTTTATATATGCTTTAAAATTGGCAAGGACAGGCCAGACAGGAGAGATCAAAGGCCTGTTTGAAGATCTTGTATTAGTTACAGACAGGGGAAAGAAGATTCGGGCAAAGACACTGGGGCAAAAAAGATACCTTGATGCTCTGAATCGTTATGATATCGTTTTTTGCATTGGGCCGGCCGGGACGGGAAAAACCTATCTCGCCATGGCCATGGCAGTTCTTGCCTTAAAAAGTAAGATCATTCAGAGGATGGTTTTGACCAGGCCTGCTGTAGAGGCGGGAGAACATCTTGGTTTTTTACCAGGGGACCTTCATGATAAGGTTGACCCTTACCTTCGCCCTCTTTACGATGCCCTTTATGATCTTATGGGCGTGGAAAACTATACAAAACACAGAGAAAAAGGTATTATTGAAGTAGCTCCTCTCGCTTATATGAGGGGCAGGACTTTAGATGATTCTTTTATTATTTTGGACGAGGCACAGAACACAACATCCGAGCAGATGAAGATGTTTTTAACGCGCATGGGTTTTGGCTCCAAGGCAGTCATTACCGGAGACATAACCCAGGTGGACCTGCCAAAGGGTAAATTTTCCGGTTTAATGGAGGTTATCGAGATCTTAAAAGACGTTAAAGAAATTGCCTTTGTTTATCTCACTGACCAGGATGTGGTGAGACACAACCTTGTACAAAAAATTATCAAGGCTTATGAAAAATACCAGGAAGAGTAAAAGAGAAAGGGTAAAGGCCTAACAATGAAAATATGGAATAAAATTTATAAAATATTAGGAAAAACTTCTTTCCTGACCAGGAACAAAAGCGGGCAAAGAGTTTTTCTGGGGATTGGGCTTTTTATCTTTATCTATATCCTTCTTTACTTTTCAATTGTTCCAATGGGAGTGTCTGCTCAATTGGGAATGCCCAGTCCACAAAAGATTATTGCCCATAAGGATTTTGTGGATCCATATACAACAAATAGATTACGGGAAGAAGCTGCTGCTGCGGTTCCCCAGGTATTCGACCATGATTCTGGTATTCTGGAAGAAGGAAAAGCTGCCATTGTATCTTTTTTAAGAGAGATTAGAAGGGTAAAAGAACTGGATCTTGATGCAGAGGAAAAGGATGCCTTAATAAGAGAATCCACAGGTCTACAGCTTGCTGATGATTCCATCCGTGCCATTCTTGAGAAGAGCTATGAAGCTATTGGTGAGTTGCAGTTCAGGGTTGAGGGGATACTGGAGGAGATTATCACACACGGCATTAAGGTAGAGGGGCTTGATGTTGCCCGCAAACAGGCGTTTCAGGAAATAAACCTTTTGCCTTTCAGTCCGGAAAGTAAGCAGGCTATGGAAAGGCTTATCTCTCCCCTCATCAAGCCGAACATGATCTTTAACCCTGAGGCCACTGAGGCTAATCGGGAAGCTGCGCGGCAGGCTGTGGAACAGGTGAGGGTGCCCAGAAACTCACTCATTGTACATGAGGGAGAGAATATTACAGAGAGGCATATAGCCCAGTTGGAGGCACTTGGTTTGCTCGGACCGCGCATCCACGTGGGAGGTTATTTTGGACTGTTCTTTATACTGCTGATTATCTTTATCGTTGTTATCTTATATCTTATTCTTTTCAACAGGGAAATTTATGAAAATGTTAACTACCTCTCTTTACTGGGTTTAATTATCATCCTGACACTCGTATTTGGTCTTGCTATGAAATTTTTTTCAGGTTACTTGATGCCGGTGGCTATGTGCGGTATTCTTATCACAGTTCTTTTTGAGCCACGCCTGGCGGTACTCGTAAACATAATCCTGGCATTGCTCTTGGGGTTTGTTACGGATGGAGAGTTCAGCTTTGTTATTGTCTCGCTAATTGGGGGCCTCGTGGCAATATACAGTGTTGCCCGCCTGCAGAGGCGTTCTGATCTCACCAGGGCAGGTCTTTACGTTTCTGCTGTAAACATGGCTACCATCATTGCCCTTTTTCTAATGTTCAAGGGGTTTCAGCTTGAGTATGATTTCCTGCGTGAATTTAGCATTGCCGTACTTTCCGGTCTCGGAAACGGACTTTTTTCTGCAGTAATGGCTATCGGTCTTTTGCCATATCTGGAGAGTGCTTTTGGTTTGACGACTGCGGTCACACTCCTGGAATTATCGGATCCCAGCCGCCCTCTCTTACGAAAAATGCTGATGGAGACTCCTGGTACTTATCATCACAGCATTGTAGTCGGGAACCTTGCAGAAGCTGCTGCAGAGGCTGTAGGGGCTGATCCTCTTCTTTCCCGGGTAGCAGCTTTTTATCATGATATTGGAAAGAGTAAACGACCATATTTTTTCGTTGAAAACCAGTTTACAGGTGATAATCCTCACAATAAAATATCACCTAACCTCAGTGCTTTAATTATTCGCTCCCATGTTAAAGACGGTGTGGAGTTTGCCAGAGAAGAAAAGCTGCCTTTGCCAATTGTAGAAATAATACAGCAGCATCATGGGACAAGTTTGATTTCTTTCTTTTATCGCCAGGCTCTCGATAAGGATAAAGGGCAAACCGTGTCGGAAGAAGAATTTCGTTATGAAGGGCCCCTGCCTCAAAGCAAAGAAGCGGCTATTATTCTCTTATCTGATTCCGTGGAAGCTGCGGTGCGCTCATTATCCCGTCCCGTTGCAGGAAGAGTTGAAGGTATGGTCAGGCGAATCATAAAAGAGAAACTAAACGATGGACAATTTGACGAGGCACCCCTTACTTTAAAAGACCTTGATAAAATCGGGGATACTTTTGTGCATATCTTATCGGGTATTTTCCATCATAGAATTGAATACCCGGAAAGGGAATTAAGGGCAGATCTTGAGAGGGGGAAAAATAAAAATGTCAGTGCTGGTGAATAACATACAGGATAAGATAGAGGTTCCTGAGGAACTCTTATCTTTGCTTGAGGATATGGGCAATTTTGTTCTTCGTCTTGAAGGGCAGTCGAAGGAATGTGAGGTTAGTGTTATCCTTGTGGATAATAACTATATTCAGGAACTAAACCTTACCTACCGGGGATTGGATTCTCCAACAGATGTCCTTTCTTTCAACCTTCAAGACGACGATATGACATCTGATCTGGGCGAGGATAAGATTTTAGGAGATGTGGTTATATCTATGGAAAAGGCCGGGGAACAGGCAGATCTTTACGGGCATTCCCTTCGGCGAGAGGTTGCTTTTTTGGCTGTACATGGTATACTTCATTTATTGGGATATGACCATGAAACAACCGGGTCAGAGCAGGAGATGAAGGAAAAAAAGGACCTTGTCCTGAAAAAATTTATGCTTTGATCCATTCAATGTTAATTATGAGGAAGAGGCAGTATGAAGCGAAGAAAAATACTGAACAGTGTTCTTGATGCTTTCAGCGGTTTAGTTTATGCTTTTAAAACCGAAAGAAATATGAATCTACACATATTAGGAGCCGCATCAGCTCTTGCAGCTTCTTTCTATTTCCAGGTGGAAAGGTATGAGCTGCTTTTCGTTATTATGGCTATTTTCCTGATCTTTATTACAGAGATGCTCAACACGTCTGTAGAGGCGGTAGTTGACCTTAAAACAGAAGAATATCACCCACTTGCCCGTATTGCCAAAAATGTGGCAGCCGGAGCGGTCCTCTGTGCCGCTCTGTTTGCATTGATCGTTGCCTATCTGGTATTTGCGGAAAGAGTGAGTGGACTCTTCTAAATGTTATTTATAGTTAGGGGGCGTTGAGAAAATGAAGCTGGGTTCTAGCCATGCTGTTGTGGATAATAAATTGCTGGTCCTGGTTACTGTTGTCCTCATATTAAATACAGTTCTCGTTGGATTAAATTTTAATACTATGAATATGTATCTCATGAATAATACGGAAGAAGTGGATCTTGTTCCCAAACAGGTAATAGCACAGGATATGTTGGAGTACAGCAGACGCCTTGCTCAGGATCTGGGCGTGCAAAACAGGCCATCTGTGAGGGAGGCGTTGGCCACTTTTAATTACGAAATTGATTTGGCCAAGGACACTGATGAACTGGCCCGGTTAATCTTTAATTATGGCCGGCAGGCCCAGGAAACGATACTTAGAGAATGGGACGCCCTGCTGCGGGAGAAAATTTTGATCCTCATCAACCAGGATAAAAACCTGAAAAAAGAGACGGGAAAAATACAGTTTACTTTAAGGATTTCTCAAAATGACGGGGTAGCAGCAGATCCTCTGCTGCTTCATGAAGATACACTGGCAGAGATTCTTGAGCTTTACCTGGAAGGCGGGATGTCCCAGGAGCGTGTCTTTCGAATTGAAGTAGAGGAAAGCCGGAGCCGTATGTTAGTCCCCTATAACCCTCTGGATTATATTCAAACTTTAACGGAAGAAATGGATTCTCTGCGGGTTAACATGCATGAATTGAGAGTTGCATCAGGTTTGGCGGAAATGGCCGGACATGGAATAGTGATCAGCCTCTATGATGCACAGCATGGTTACACTGCAAGCGATATCATCCATGATTCAGATGTCCGGGATGTGGTAAATGAACTTTTTGCATCAGGGGCAAAAGGAGTATCCGTAGGGGGGCAGCGTCTTATTTCCACTTCTCCCATACGCTGTGTAGGGCCGGTCATCAGGGTCAATCAGAAAGAAATACCTGCTAACCCTGTTGTTATAGAAGCGGTAGGTGACCCGGAGGTACTATCGAGTGGGCTTGATATCATTCGCTTTTCTTTGGAATTTCACCGTAACTTTCGTATTGATATAGAAAAGAAGGACAGTATTGTCCTCCCACAATTCAGGAATTAGAAAAAAGGAGGGAACCTCGGGATTGGATGAGCGCAAGCTTCTACAACTGGCAAGAGAAGTACTTCCCCTGGCTTATGCCCCTTATTCTGAGTACAGGGTGGGGGCTGCACTTTTAACCAGTGATGGCCAGGTATTTAGAGGTGTTAATGTGGAAAACTCATCTTTAGGATTAACGATCTGTGCTGAAAGAGCAGCACTTGCAGCAGCTGTTGCTGCCGGTTGCCGTTCTTTTTCTCTTCTGGCTGTCGTCTCAGAGGATGAATTAGGGCCTTGGCCCTGCGGCGCATGCCGCCAGGTTCTAAGTGAGTTTTGCGATGAAAACCTGAAGGTTATTATTTCCGGCAAAAAAGGAGAGATTCGCAGATTAAGTATGAAGGATCTTTTTCCTTATCCTTTTATTTTTGATAAAGAAAAGCTTTCTCAGGAAAAATAAATATATATTAAAGATACGATAAATGCCAGAATAATAATGATTGCTGTTGTGAGAAACCCAGTATAAAATACCAGGAAGATACCGGCAAAAAGTACAAGAAAAAAAATAATATTTAAAATCAGAACCCTATTTCCTTTTGCTTTCATTTCTTCTTTTTGTCTTTCTTCCATTTTAGGCACTCCTTTGTAAGTGAATGGGCAGTAAAATCCGAGGGGCTTAAACCCTTCTGCCCCATAATATATCTTAAAGTATTATGATGGAGAAGTAAAGGGGTAAGTGGATGTTTGTATCAGGCTTTGTTTCAGTAATTGGCCGGCCTAATGTAGGTAAATCTACGCTTATTAATTCTTTGCTGGGCAAAAAAGTACTTATTGTATCAGATAAGCCTCAGACCACAAGAAACCGAATCCAGGCAATTCTTACGACAGAAAATGCGCAAGTAATCTTTTTGGATACACCTGGTTTACATAAACCTAAGCATAAACTAGGTGATTATATGGTCAAATCAGCACTCGGGGCCTTAAAAGAGGTAGAGTTAATCCTTTTCATGGTAGAGGCGTTTTGCCCCCCAGGCCCCGGAGACACTTACATAGCATCTTTACTGCAGGGAGTTAAAGCTCCTGTATTTTTAGTGATGAATAAAACCGATCTTGCCCCTCAGGACTATGAAGAAAAGTTCCTGCCTTTGTACCGGAAGCTCTATGACTTTAAAGGGTTTTTTCTCATATCCGCCCGGGAAGAACAAAATTTAGAATCCCTTTTGAACGGGATTACCGAGGTCTTACCTGAAGGTCCTCAATATTACCCCTCAGAGATGCTTGTGGATCACCCGGAACAGTTTTTGGCTGGGGAGATGATCAGGGAAAAGATATTTATGAAGACAAGGGAAGAGATTCCCCATTCAGTAGCTGTAGAGGTAAGTAGTATGGAACTGCGTAAGGGTAAGGATTTATTGGATATTCAAGCTGTGATATACGTGGAAAAGGATTCCCAGAAGAAGATAATTATAGGTAGGAACGGCAGTATGCTGAAAGAGATTGGCACAGAAGCACGGCATGAGTTGGAAAGAGTCTTTGGAAACCCTGTCTTTCTGGATCTCTGGGTAAAGGTAAAAAAAGACTGGCGTAAAAAAGAAAATAATCTGCGCCAGTTTGGTTACGAGTAAGAGGTGGTTGCCTTGAAACTGTTAAATACCAGGGCTCTTGTATTACGATCCCAGCCTCTGGGAGAGAGGGATCGACTCTTAAGCCTTTTGACCTGGGAACGGGGAAAGTTAAGCGCGGTAGCTCCTGGTGCACGTAAAATAAAAAGCAAACTGGCTGCGGGTGTGGATTACTTTACCTGTGGTTCTTTTTTATTACATCAGGGCAAATCTCTCTATACGGTAAACCAACTGGAGATTGAAACAAACTTCAGCAGGATTGGAGAAAATATAAAAGATTATGCCTATGGTATGTATTTTGCTGAATTAGCGGAAAAACTGCTGGAGGAGGGAGAATCATACCCGGATGTTTTTGACCTTCTTTTAAGCTGCTGGGGACATCTCCTTGATAAAAAGGCAGACAGGGATGTTTTAGCCCGGTTTTTTGAGCTGCGTATACTTTCCATCCTTGGTTACCACCCTCATTTTCAGGATTGTCTTTATTGCGGCGACCAACTTGGTCCCTTTTTTTGGAATTATAGTTCGGGTGGAGTTTTTTGTGGAAAATGTCGTCCCGGGGAAGAAGTGGTTTTTCCCTTTTCTAGAGGGACCCATGCTCTGGCCGTCCGCCTGTTAAGTCTGTTTCCGGGTAAAATCGCAAATATAAGGGCAGCGGATCTTCAAAAGAAAGAACTGCAGGATTTTACCTGGCATTTCCTGCAATACTGGACCGCTGCAGGACATCTGAAAGGACTTTCATTTCTGGCAAAAGTTAACAACTCTGAAGGGGATAAAAAGGCAGGTAATGCGCCAGAATAAACTAAAGGCTTCTGGAAAGGATTGTTTGCCGTGCAGATTAATCTGGAACAGGTGGAGTTTTTAAAAGATAAAGCAGGCTTGAGCTATGAAGAAGCTATGATCATTTTGGAGAAGTCAGACGGTGATCTTCTTCAAGCTCTGCATATGTTGGAACAACAAGGTAAACTTGCGTTTACTCCCACGGAAGAGAAAGAGAAGGTCTGGCAGAAGGTCTGGAAAAAAGGTAAATCCGCAAAAATCAATGTGAAGAGGACCGGGGGGACACTTTTCCGAGTCCCTCTTGTTATTGGTATTGCCGGTGTTACAGCTTTTCCCCGTTTAGCATCCTGGAGTATGCTGGGCTTACTGCTGACCCGCTGTTCTCTGGAAATAGACCTGGACTAAAGATTGTATCAAAAAAGAGGATATCGATATGAAGTGGCCTCAAAAAGGTAGACAAAAATATAATTAAGTAGCTTGAGGACTGAATCCTGAGTAGCACAGGGGTCAGTCCTTTTAGTTTACTCTTTAATTCGTTTGTTGTTATAGAAATATATGTATGCTTTTAATTCTTCGATAAATTGCTCTATGGTTTCGAATCTCTGCAAATAAAGTAATTCAGTTTTTTTCCACTTGTTGATCCATTTTAAGCGTCTTAGTCTTGTCTTTGCTCACTTAATATTTTCTCCCTCTGTTATCTATATACAGAGCTTCGGGCCCTATTACCAATTAATTCCAATCTTTTGGCATTTAGCTCATGCCGCTAATTTTGGTAATCAAGGTGTAGAAATATATGAAGAAGTTGGTGGGACTTCTCATACAGTCTGACGTCTCCACTCCCGTTTGTACCGTAGAAGAAGGATATGTAAGTTGCTTGTCGAAATTACAAATATAAGCTCTTAATTAACATTTATGATCCTTCTCTGAATAACCTCTACAATTCCCTTTTGCTGGGGGGAGGAAAGGGTGATATGCCCTTTTCAATAAGAACAGTTTATTGTTGTTCAAGAAAAGTGGAGGCACTATGGCATTTGAAAAACGAACTTTGCTGGAACAGTTATTCCAGGAATACAGATATTTTATGTTTAAAGTCGCTTTTGAAATATTGCATGATAATGGTCTGGCGGAAGACGCCGTTCAAACAGCTTTTCTTAATCTTACAAAAAAGGTCTATAAAATAGATGATGTTTTTAGTAAGAAAACAAAAGGGTTCATGAGAGTTGTTGTTAAAAACACGGCAATTGATATGCTTAGGAGAAGAATGAAAGATGAAGATTTATCTGTTGAAAATGGAATGCTTCAATTGTCTGATGAAAAACCTTTGCCTTTAGATGTTACCATTAGCAATGAAGAAATAGACAAGCTTCAAATATTATTGGCAACACTTGATCCCAAATATGCAGATGTCGTATTACTAAAATATTATAATAGTTTTTCGAATGCTGAAATAGCGAAATTGCTTGGCTTATCCAAAGAAACTGTATGGACTAGGCTGCATCGGGCTAAAAAGATGCTGGCCGAAAAAATGATTGAGGGAGACCCGCAACATGAAAAGACACAAATCAAAAAATAAAATCTTTGATGAGCTATTAAGACATGCTACCGCCAGACAGTTGGAGAAACTATCGGATGGGGCACCTGCGGAGAAAAACGTGGCTGCAAAATATACTTTTTCACGTGAATTTGAAGAAAAAATGCAACGATTATTTGCGCAGCAAAGACGATATGAACAAAACGCCAGACTGAGAAAGACAGCGCTCAAGATAGCGGCTGTAATTCTTGTTTGCTTTACATTGTCCACCATTACTGTAATGTCTGTGGATGCTTGGCGTGTGTGCATGTGCTTAACTTCTTAAGCGAAGTAGGTGAAAAATCTACCACCATCCGTATTAACGGTGGAGAAACAGATTATGGTCGCTTTATAGAAGAAGCCCAAGAAATGTACTTGCCGGCATATATACCTGAGGAATATCTGAATGAATCTATTGAAAAGGTTGGTAATTACTATTTGGTAACATATATTAACGACGCGGGAAACATGATTCGTTTGCAAAAACTACCGAGTGGTTCTTCGGTTGGTATAGACAGCGAGGATGCTCTTGTAGAGCAATTCTTTATCAACGGTGAGCTTGCCCAGTATTTTTTAAAAAATGAGATCGGTAATTTATTATTCAAGTTTAACGAAAATGCATTTTTAATTACCGCTCCGCTAACCAAGGTAGAACTGATCAAGATTGCGGAAAGCATGCAATACAGGGAATAAAGTTTTTGAAAAAAATATGAAAATCTTGTAAGGAATCACTGAGTTTTTACGTTTATGTTTATAGAAGCGTAAAAAAGAGGTGATTTTTTTGTTGAAGAAAGTTGTTGTATTGCTCCTGGTAATGACATTGGTATGCGGTATGAGTGTCCCGGTCAAAGCTTCTGTTCCAACAAATAATCTTGACGATAGTTTGTTAGTTGATATCATGCCGCGGTGGACAATGATTGTGAATGTAAGCAACGATCTTGATATCAACTCCGGCGGCAATGCATTAATGATGTCACAAATTACTGCCTATAGTGGAGTTGACAGTATTCGCATCTCCGCTTACCTGGAGAGATATCAAAACGGTTCGTGGGTTACGGTAAAAAATTGGACTCAAGATTACGAAGGCTCATCAGCATTGTGGTCAAAAAGCTGGTATGTGAACAAAGGTTATTACTACAGACTAACGACTTACTTTTATGTTTATGGTGGTGGTTCACAGGAAAGCACTATTTTGATATCGGGGATTAGGTATTACTAAGGTTGAGTGCACTAGAGTTACAATAACAATTGATTAATTATTACTGAAAGTAATTTTGACAAACATTAAAAACCAATGATTTATATCATCGTTTGAAAGAGAAAGCACTAAATATACGAGGTGAGAAAATGAAAAGTAGAAAGAAACTATCAATTTTTATTTTGACCTTAACGATTCTATTCCAGGTTAGTTTAGCTCATGCTTATGTTATTGACAGTCTTCCTTTATTCTGGACACAAAATTGGCACCCACACGTAACACTCAGTAGTCTTGAGAATACTGCCGCTACCAATGCAGCGTCAACATGGAATTCAGCGCCTGGTAATCTTAAATTTAGTAAACAAACACAGAGTTCGGGAACAATTGATTTATCTGATACGCGTAATGATGTGGCAGCTCTTAATTTTTCTCAATACGAGTTCCTTCCTAACAACTTCATTGGCGCAATTTACCGCCAGCCCCTAAATGGAACAACACATCGCAATTTTGACATATTTCTGAATAGAGATTATAATTGGGGTGATGGCAGTAGTCCTGATTACTTTGATAGACAGGGCGTATTTACTCATGAGTTTGGGCATGCTCTAGGATTAGGAGACGTATATGTTATGAGCACCCCTGTTCCGACAATGTATTACGATGGCACTTACTTTTCTTATGCTATGAGAACTTTGGAAAATGACGATAGAAGTGGGAAACTTGAAATTGAAAATAGATTAAATAATAAATAACAGAGGTGTAAGGATGAAAAAAAATATTCTTATAGTGTCTTTAGTGTTGTTGTTTGCAGTTAGTAGTGTTGTATATTATAGAACAACTTCGAATGATAGTGATTTACTAATAGGACAAAGCGGTTCTGTATCCTACTTGGAAATTGAGGTCAGCGAGGAAGATCTACTTAATTCAGAAGCAATCTTTAAAGGGAAAGTATTGGGAATAAAAGAAAAAATAGACTATACATCTACACCTGGAGAGCAGGTGGATCATGAAGCTAATCCTAGCATTACCTTTCCGGTGGTTGTGTACGAAGTTGTAGTTATAGAACAGTTCAAGGGGCTAAGTAGAAGTAGAAGCGAAAATATTGTTGAGGTTGCTGTTTTAGACGACATCACTTTTTGTAGTAAATTTAAAGATAATGAGGAGTATGTTTTTTTTGCAATGGAGCATAAAGATATGCCAAATGTGTTTATACCTGTTAGTTATTCACAAGGCGTTTATATTGAAAGGAATAACAGGCTGGAGTCGTTAATGATCGATAAGACACTTAGCCTAACAATCCTTGACCAAATCGTGTCTAACTAATCAAACTTAGCGATAGCTTAATAATCGATAAGAAGCATGATAGTGTGGCCACGCCGCTGTCATGCTTTTTTTTTAGCTGTATGGCATAAGGCAAGTCTCTGGCCACGATAGCCTTTTGTCTGCTGCTACTTTACGGGCTTATACGCTAAGAATTTCATCTGCCGTCCCCGTGCTTTAGGTGTGTGCCCCCTGCCGATTTTTTCTATGCCGATTTTTTTCTTTT
>JAUSPO010000032.1 GCA_030656575.1 Bacillota bacterium | reverse complement strand
GAAGCAAGAGAACCGTCCCCGTGCTTCCTGCGTAAATGGAGTGGTACCGCTTATTACTCTGTAACGATAAACATTATTAAAAAAGGTGTTTTTTTTGTGATACTCTTGTATAATATAATTGTTATCCTGCCATTTGAAAGGAAAATTTATCTGTGAATCTAACTCTGGGAAATTTACGCAAAGGTTTTGAGGAAACGGGTTACATCTGTGATGAAGAAGTTGCTTTAACTGTCTTTTTAGCTCTTAAACTGGAAAAGCCCATTCTTATCGAAGGGCTCCTGGTGTAGGAAAGACGGAGATGGGCAAAGTACTGGCTGATGTTTTTGAAACTGAGCTGATCCGGCTTCAGTGCTATGAGGGGTTGGATGAAAATAAATCACTTTATGAGTGGAATTACCAGAAACAGCTCTTAAAAATTCAAATTGACAAAAAGTCTGGAAGCACAGGGCAGCTGGAAACAGATCTTTTTTCACCGGATTATCTGCTGGAACGTCCACTCTTGAAAGCTATTCAGGCAGACCGGAAGGTTGTCTTACTTATTGACGAGGTGGATAAATCAGATGATGAGTTTGAGGCTTTCCTCTTTGAAGTGCTCTCGGACTTCCAGGTTTCCGTTCCTGAGTTGGGGACGATCCGGGCGCGCCATATTCCCATTGTCATTCTTACCAGCAACAGCGAGCGGGAGCTTTCCGATGGTTTGAAGAGGCGTTGTGTATATCTTTATCTGGATTTCCCCGGTATAGAAAGGGAAATAGAGATTATCAGGGCCAGGGTTCCGGAGGCGGGCGAGCGGCTTACTGCTGAAATAGCCAGGGCTGTTAATTATATCCGTCAGAATCCTGAAATCAGGAAAAAGCCTTCCATTTCTGAGACCCTGGATTGGACCAGGACACTGGTCAGTCTGAATAGGGATCGCCTGGAGAGCAGTGATGTTGACCATACGTTGAATTTCCTGCTAAAATCAAGGGCAGATCAGCGGGTTTTCCGGGAGAAGATAGGTTCGGACTCTTTAGTGAAAAATTGTTAGGACTCCTGCGGAGGTTAGTCTAGCCGCCCTGCGCAATTTGTCTTGAGAGTCGCATAAGCATGGGGTAAAAAAAGGTTGTGAATACTATTATCTGTCATATCCCTGAGTCTTTGGAGAATAATATTATCCGTTTTGTATACCTTTTGAGGGTTGAGGGTTTGCGGATCGGTAACTCAGAGGTAATAGATGCTCTGCAGGCGCTGCAGCTGGTGCCTTTGGATGAGCGGGAAAAAGTGAAAACTTCTCTAAAGGTGACTCTTATAAAAAAAGCTGCCGACTATGGGCTTTTTGAGAGCACTTTTGATTTGTTTTTTACTTCTCCGGAAATTAGAGAAGGGTTAAGGAAACTCCGTCAGGAAAAAGTTGAAGAACAAACAAAACAACTGAAGGAAGCGGGAGAAGTCCTCTCTTTTCGTGGGGAGAAGATGAATCTTTCCGAGGTGGAAAAAACAGTCTATTCTTACATGCCGGAAAAGGAAAAAAAACGCCTCATGGATTTTCTTGAGATGAACGAGAGCCGGGATACGCTCCAGAGGGATTATCGTCCCTTCCTTGAAAGCCTGGTAAAAGGCCGTCTCCGTTTTTGGCATAAACAGCTGCACCAGGAAATAGAGAAAGACAAAGTCAGCCCCGATCTGGGTGACGAGGATTTAAATTCAATTCGCGATGCTGCTGCCGGAAGCGGTCAGGGAGGCAGCGCCATCCTTACGGAGGATATGCAGCATATCGCCCGTAAGGATCTACCCAGAGCCACTGCCCTTATTCGCAAAATGGCGCGCCTTCTGGTTACCCGTATTTCACGACGCTTTCGTCACAGTAAGAGGCGCCGTGCCTTGGATCTTCGATCAACGATACGTTTCAGCATCCAATATGGCGGCGTTCCCTTTAGATTAAGATATAAAAGCCGCAGGGTAAAAAAACCAAGACTTCTGCTGCTCTGTGATGTTTCCGGCTCAATGATACGCTATGCCGGTTTTGTCCTGCAGTTTATTTACGGCCTCAATACTGCAGTGCAGCGTATCGAAAGCTTTGTTTTTTCTGAAAACCTGGAAAGAGTGACCCCGTATTTCCAACAGGGACAGAGCTTTGAAAGCACGATGGCTGCAGTAGTAAAAGAAAGTGATGTTTGGGGTGGAGGAACTAGCCTGCACAAGGCTCTGCATACTCTCCTCATGAAATATGAAGATGAACTTACCCGCAATACGATCATAATCATTGTAAGTGATACCAGGACTATTCGGCATCAGGAAGCTTTAATTGAACTGCAAAGGCCTAAGGGGAAGGTGAAGGAAATACTCTGGCTTAATACACTGCCCCTGGATGAATGGGATAATTATTCAACAGTTACTGCCTTTCAGAAGCTGGCGAACATGTTTCCCTGCAATACTCTTGCAGATCTGGAACGGGTTATGTCCAGAAAACTTCTAGCAGGGTAGGGGTGGTGAGTCGCTGAAGCAGAGGCTCCAGGCGGGCGACCAAAAGAGGGGAAATCTTTTTCATACATTGTTGTGGTACGTAGGATCTTATTAGTTAGTATGCTGTTGACTTCGGTGTACAATGACGCTTAGTATGTAGGTGGGGTGGTGAGCACTGCGGGCAGGGCTCCAGGTTCAAGTGTCCAGCTCTTAGCGGCTCAGCTCCGGCACTACGGCAACTTCGCCGTGGGAACTCCCCTCCAGGTCGTCCACGGGTATGCTGACGTCCTGTCAGCATAGTTACCTTCGTGCCTACGCTTCACCGAGAGCTTAGGCCTACTTGAACCAAGTTGCTCCTGCCCACAGCGCTCACCACCTGGCGGGACACATGTGGTGGAACCATTTTTTAATACATTGTTGTTTCCCGTAGGTCATGCTAGTTAGAATGCTGTCAACTTCGTTGCACAAGTATGAGACTACAGTCATCTGCGGTAAACATAGTGTTGTTCGTCATTTGATTCTATTGTTGTGGTGGTAGGGAGATGACGCTTAGTATGCAATTGATGGGGTGGTGGATGCTGTTGCCGGATTTAACTCGTTTCCCCGCCGCAAAAAGCTCTTGCAAGACGTAGGGCCGGAGGTGACCCCATCAGATGACGCAGGACTGTAGGCTCGCGACTTGTGCAGCGAAGCAAAAAGTTCAGGTGAAGCGAGGGTTGGAGATGATCCAGCTGACTGGATGTCAGCTGCCGGCAGACGACCATGGATGGGAGTTCTGCCCGGAAGGTCATTGGAGACCCAGCTGAGCCGTAGAACTTTCTTCGCGGAACTTGGAGCGAACTACAGCCTTCGACATCTGCGGGAAAACGCGGTATTGTTGGTGCCGTCATTTGTTCATTGCTTGGTCGTAGAGATGTAGCGCTTAGTATGTAAATGATGGGGTGGTGAAGAACTTTCCGCAGGGAAACCGTTAATTCCGGCTCAGCATTCACCACCTGGTGGGACCCACATAGGACATTAAGGTTTAATATGTAAATAGGTCGAAGGTAGTTCGCTTGTTATTATAAATAAAGAGGAGGTGGGAACCTGGTATTCGTTTTTTTACCGGATCTGGTTGAGAAAATGGGGCCGGGTGAATTATGTCAAAGGAAATTTTAATTGCTGTTGCCGGCAAGGGAGGCACGGGAAAGACGACCTTTACTGCTCTGCTTTTGCGTTACCTGTCAGAGAATCACAAGGATAAAACAATCCTGGCGGTGGATGCTGATGCCAATGCCAACCTGAATGAGGCTTTGGGGCTGGAAGTTAAGGAGACTATTTCGTCTGCCCTTGAGGATACAAAAGACCCCCGCTTGGTTCCCTCAGGGATGACTAAAGACATGTTTATCCAGATGCGCATTAACCAGGCTATGGTGGAGTCAGATCAGATCGACCTTCTGGTAATGGGGAACCCATCGGGGCCTGGTTGTTACTGTTTCCCTAATGGTCTGTTGCGTAATTACCTGGAAAAGCTGCGCGTTAATTATGATTATGTGGCAGTGGATAACGAAGCGGGGTTGGAGCATCTCAGCCGCCGTATTATCAATGATGTGGATTATCTTCTCATTACCAGCGATGCCACTGCCCGGGGCATTCGCTCTGCAGGAAGGGTCTATGAAATTATCAAAACTGTAAATATCGATGCTAAAAATGTTTACCTTGTGGTAAGCAGGACTCGTGACAATGAGGCGGAAGCATTGAACGAAGAAATTGAAAAAACAGGCTTGAAGCTTCTTGGTACAATACCCATGGATGAGAAGATCATGGAATTTGACTTAAACGGAAAGCCTCTCTTTGATCTACCCAGTGATTCGCCTGCCTTAAAAGCTGTAGCTAAAATAGTCAGTGAACTTGGTATCTAATATCCAATAATATATGAAGGGTGTGAAACCGTGCTAAAATTAAAGTTTTGTGGAGGAGCCCGGACGGTCACCGGTTCTTGTTTTTTACTGCAGGTTGAAGATAAAAAGGTGCTCATTGATTGTGGAATGTTTCAGGGAGGAAAGGCCCTGCGCCGTCGTAATTTTATGGACTTTCCTTTTAATCCTGCAGAAATTGAATGCCTTTTCCTGACTCACGCACATATTGATCACAGCGGGCTTATCCCAAAGCTGGTCAAAGAAGGTTTCAAAGGGCCAATTTATGCTACCCGCGCCACGGCAGATCTCTGCACGATCATGCTTCCAGATAGCGGTCATATTCAGGAATCGGAAGCAGAATGGGTCAACCGTAAGGCCAGGAGGGCAGGATTGAAGGAAACACCTCCCCTTTATTCTCTCGATGATGCCTATGCGGCACTTAAGTATTTTGAGGGAATACATTGTGACGAATTAATACAATTGTCCGAAGAGATCTCCTTCCGTATGCAAGACGCAGGTCATATTCTGGGATCTGCCGTACTGGAACTCTGGGTTACTGAGGGCGGCCAGAGGAAGAAATTTGTCTTTAGCGGTGATCTTGGACGAGGAGGGCAGACTATTATCTGTGACCCTTCAGTGGTGGAAGAGGCTGATTTTCTGGTTATGGAGGGAACGTACGGGGAGAGGCTGCATGAAAACGAGGATGAAAAAGATAAACGTTTAGCAGATATTATTAATGCTACCCTTAAGCGTGGGGGCA
Organism: Bacillota bacterium; assembly: GCA_030656575.1. GTDB lineage: Bacteria > Bacillota > Dethiobacteria > DTU022 > UBA8154 > JAUSPO01. Next base: position 9,533 of record JAUSPO010000032.1, on the reverse strand, counting down.
ATATTGTGGTACCGGCTTTTGCTGTGGGAAGGACTCAGGAGCTTCTTTATATTCTTAATAAACTTATTGATCGAGGGGACATTTCACCTCTGCCGATCTATATTGACAGTCCCATGGCGATCCGCACTACCGACCTTTTTATGCGGCACACCGAGTGCTTTGACCTGGAAATGAGAGCATCTCTGGTCCGGGGTGAAGACCCCCTCCATTTTCCCGAAGCCAACTTTACTCCTTCTATTGAGGAATCCATTGCAATTAATGATGTGAAGGGGGGGGCGATGATCATTTCCGCCAGCGGGATGTGTGATGCGGGACGTATTAAGCACCATCTTAAGCATAACCTCTGGCGCCAGGAGTCTACGATCCTTTTTGTTGGTTATCAGGCAGAAGGGACCCTTGGCCGCCGCCTGGTGGAAGGGTTAAAGCATGCAACCATCTTTGGGGAAGACATTGCCGTACGGGCTCAGATTGCTTCTATCCAGGGCTTTTCAGCCCATGCCGACAGGGATGAACTTTTAAAATGGGTAAGTAAGTTTAAACAGAAGCCTTCCCAAATTATCCTCGTCCATGGAGAAGAGGAAGCCCTGGAGAGTATGGCCGCCTTGCTCGAGGAAAAATTTCAGATAGACGTCTATATTCCATCTTATCTTGAAGAGATCTCCTTAATGCCCCTGGGACGCGAGCAGCAGCCTTCTCTGGAGTTTGCAGCCCGGCTGAAAGCACAGCAGATATTGAACATGTGGGAGGAGACTATTTCTGATTTCAACTCTCAACTTTATTATTACCTGGAAGAGGAAAAAGAACTGGATCAACTTCTTTCACTGGAGGAACGGCTTGGCTTTATCACAAACCAGATGGAGCTGGAAACCAGGCTTATGAAGAGCCTTCCCCTTTTATTCGGCCCCGTGTCAGAGGAGACGGATGAAGGCGATCTGGAGGATAAAGAGGCGAGCTGAGTATAGCTTTAAGCTTTTTTTGAGTTAAAGGGAGGTTCGGTATGAAAAGTGAGTTATCGGTAATGGAGATCCAGGAATTGATCCCCCATCGCTATCCGTTTTTGCTGTTGGACAAGATCATCGAGCTGGTTCCGGGAGAGAAGGCCGTAGGGCTTAAAAATGTAACTTTTAACGAGCCCTTTTTTCAGGGACATTTCCCCGGAGAACCTGTGATGCCCGGAGTTCTCATTGTTGAGGCATTGGCGCAGGTGGGGGCGGTGGCAATTCTCAGCAAAGATGAGTTCAAGGGTAAGCTTGCCCTCTTCCGGGGGATAGATAATCTTCGTTTCAGGGATATGGTCCGTCCCGGAGATACCCTTGTGCTTGAGGTTGTCCTCACGGCCATGAGGGGAGTTGTGGGCAAGGGTAAGTGCAAAGCTAGCGTTGGGGGAAAAGTTGTTGCTTCCGGCGAGCTGATTTTTGCCCTGGCGGATAGATAGAAATAGAGGGTATTAAACGAAATATTGACAAAGATAGGTATTTATATTATTATTACTCAGGAGTCAGAATGAGAGTTCTCCTCGGTACATTCTGAATTCTGAATTCTGACTACTGAGTTCTGAATACCTGGGCAGTAAATCATACTTTAACTCTTATCCAGAGTGGGGGAGAGATGGGCTCAATGAACCCCGGCAACCGGATCTGTTCTGAGCAGGCCAGTAACCCTTCTTTCGTAGATGAAAAGGAGCTGCGAGGTCGGCGGGAGGCAGATCGACTGGTGCCAATTCCTACAGGCCCGGTTTTAGCCGGTGTGTCCTGGGAGATAAGATAGGAATTCTATTTCCTCTTGCTTCCGGGCAGGAGTTTTTTGATTTTTAAAGTGGAAAGATAAGAAAAGGAGGTTTTAAAAATGAATAGAAATGGTACAGTTCTTTTTACTTCAGAGTCTGTTACAGAAGGTCATCCCGATAAGGTTGCTGATCAGATTTCCGATGCTATTCTTGATGCAATTATGAAAGACGATCCTTATGGAAGGGTTGCCGTTGAAACCCTGGTGACGACAGGCTTGGTCCTGGTTGCGGGGGAGGTTACCACGAATTGTTATGTGGATATTCCTCAGATTGCCCGTAAGACAGTGAACGATATAGGTTATACACGGGCAAAATATGGTTTCGACGGTGATACATGTTCAGTGCTTACTTCTTTAGATGAACAATCACCGGACATTGCCCTGGGGGTAAATGAGTCCTGGGAAATCAAATCCGGAGAAGATAAGGATGATCTCTATAATAAAATTGGCGCCGGGGATCAGGGTATTATTTTTGGTTTTGCATGTGACGAAACTCCTGAGCTGATGCCTTTGCCCATCTCTCTTGCCCATAAGCTTACCCGGCGGCTGGCAGTAGTTCGCAGGGAAAGAATAGTACCTTACCTGCGCCCTGATGGGAAATCTCAGGTTACAGTGGAATACAGGGATGGGAAGCCGTTCCGCGTTGCCGCAGTAGCTCTCGCTGCCCAGCACAGTGATGAAGTATCCCTTTCGCTTCTCCGTGAGGAATTGGTGGAAGTAGTCGTAAAAGAAGTTGTTCCCCCGGAGCTTCTTGATAAGGATACTCGCTACTTAATCAACGCTACAGGCCGCTTTGTTGTTGGGGGTCCCTTGGGTGATACGGGTCTTACAGGGCGGAAAATTATTGTGGATACCTACGGTGGTTTTTCCCGCCATGGCGGTGGTTGTTTCTCCGGGAAGGATCCCACCAAGGTGGATCGCACTGCCAGCTATGCAGCCCGTTATGTTGCTAAAAACGTAGTAGCCGCAGGGCTTGCCAGTAAGTGTGAATTGGAACTGGCCTACGTTATTGGAGTGGCGCGCCCCGTTTCTGTTTATGTGGAGACATTCAATACGGAAAAGGTACCTGTTGCGCTCATTGAAGAGCTTATCCAAAAATATTTTGACCTTCGCCCCGCAGCAATGATTGATTATCTGGACATGCGCCGCCCCATTTATAGACAGATTGCCTCATATGGACATTTTGGAAGGGACGACCTTGACTTACCCTGGGAAAGGACAGATAAGGCTGATCTTTTGAGGAAGGCGGCCGAATTAAAGGGATAATGCACAATAAAGGGCTCCTCCTTTGGCTGTGGGAGCCCCCTTTATTTTTTTGTGCCGAAGGAGGATACGCGGGTGGAAAGCCTGGAGGGAATTCTGGAACGTATAACTTATTACAGCAGCGAGACTTCTTACATGGTCGGGCGTTTAAGCCGTCAGGACGAGGGGAGTGTCACTTTTACCGGTTATTTTCCCTTATTACATGAGGGAGAGAACCTCTCTATCAAAGGGGAGTGGAAGGTGCATCCCCGTTACGGCAGACAATTCCAGGTTAGTGAATGGGAGTCTGTAAACCCTACAACAATTAAAGGACTGGAAAGGTTTCTTTCCTCCGGGCTTATTAAAGGTGTTGGTGTTCATACCGCCAACCTGTTGATAAAACGTTTCGGACTGGAAACCCTGGAAATAATGGAGCAAGCACCCCAGCGGCTTCTGGAAGTATCCGGGATTGGGGCAAAGAAGGCTGCTCTGATCCACCAGAGCTATCAGCAGCATAAAGAGATTAAAGAAGTGATGCTCTTTCTGCAAAATTATAATATCAGTCCCTCTTTGGCTGTAAGGCTTTTCCGGCATTATGGCCCCCGGACGCTGCCTCTTCTCAGGGAAAACCCTTACCTCCTTGCGGAGGAGGTTTATGGCATGGGGTTTATTACGGCAGACAAAATTGCTCGGAAGTTGGGGCTGCCGTTTAATTCCCCCCAGCGGGTTCAGGCTGCTATTTCCTACTTGTTAAGTGCTGCCGCCGGTGATGGGCATGTCTATCTGCCGGTGGAAGAAATAAGCAAGAAAGTAATGAATCTCCTCTATAACCAGGGAGCCGCTGCAGGTAAGGATTCTTTTCACCAGGAACTTTCCGGCCAGGAGGTTTCCCCCGAACTTGTGATCAGCCAGCTGGAAGAGCTTGAACGCAGAAAACGAATTGTAAGGGAAAATGGGCCTCTGGGTGAGGAAATCGTCTATTCAACGCCATTCTTTTTTGCGGAAAAGGGTTGTGCGGAGAAGCTCCTTTCCCTCATACGTAAACAGCTTGTTCTTTTTCAGTCGGAAGAGGAAGGGGATCTTCAGGAAGTGCTCCTGCAGGAGAAGCTTTCCCTTGCCCCGGAGCAGGTGGAAGCGATCAAAGGCGCCTGCCGTAACGGTGTGATGGTTATTACAGGAGGGCCCGGAACAGGAAAAACTACCACGATACGTATGCTGATCAAGCTTTTTCAGCGCTTCCATTTGAAGGTAATGCTTGCTGCCCCCACAGGACGAGCTGCCAAGAGGATGTCTGAAGCTTCCGGCGTGGAAGCTAAAACTGTTCACCGACTTCTGGAATATACCTATCAGGAAGGGGAGGGTTTTCGTTTTCAGAAGGACGAGGAAAATACACTTTCGGCACAGGTAATTATTGTGGACGAGGTTTCCATGATGGACCTGATCCTTTTCTATAACCTGCTCAAGGCTGTCCCCCGGGGCTGTCGACTTATCCTTGTGGGAGACGTGGATCAGCTGCCTTCGGTGGGAGCGGGGAATGTGCTTCGGGATATACTAAGTTCCGAGGTTGTTCCCTTTGTGCGCCTCAACTCAATTTTTCGACAGGCCCGTGAAAGTATGATCGTGGTTAATGCTCACCTCATTAACAGTGGGAAACTTCCCATTACTAACCAAAAGCAGAAAGACTTTTTCTTTATCAGGGAAGAAAACCCCGAGAAAATTGCAAGGATTATTGTAGACCTCTGCCGTGAGAGGCTCCCCCAGTTTGGATCCTTCGACCCCATGGAGGAGATTCAGGTATTAACTCCAATGCGCAAGACTATGGTGGGAGTCGAAAGCCTTAATCGGGTTCTGCAGGATGAACTTAATCCGAAGGACAGGCATAAGAATGAAGTTGTGAACGGAGATACAACTTTTCGCCTGGGAGACAAAGTAATGCAGATTCGCAACAATTATGAGAAAGAAGTTTTTAACGGTGATATAGGATATATTACGAACATTGACCTGGAAGAGGGGGAGTTGGTTGTTTCCTATGCGGACGTTCTGTCTGCGCAGGATGTTGTTTATGATATGGGGGAACTGGATGATCTGGTCCTCTCTTATGCCATCTCAGTCCATAAAAGCCAGGGGAGCGAATATCCGGTGGTGATCATGCCTGTAGTTACCCAGCACTATATTCTCCTTCAGAGAAACTTGCTTTATACAGGGATTACACGGGCAAAAAGGATGGTCGTGCTGATTGGGACAACAAAGGCACTTGCTATTGCAGTTGGCAACAACAAGGTGGAAAAGCGTTACAGCAATTTGTCCCAACGTCTGAAAGATATAAGCATCTAAATATAAAAAACGTACGTGAAATTAACCGATGCTTTCTCTTTTGGAAAGCTTGAAGTAGCTGTTGATTCTCTGGTCTAATTGGGTAGAGACGTGTAGGACTTCTCCTGTAACCTTTTTGTTTTCATCAAAAAGTTTATGCATAGAGTCCCTGAGTTTAGAAATTTCTTTTAAGATTTCCTTTGAGTTTTCTTTTTTCATTTTCTCGCTCCCTTTTTAGTAAAAATATGTATATTAAATGTTGAAATATAGTAGTAAAATTATGTAATAATTGTACATAAATACTGTAAATTTGTCAAGAGTTTGAAAAAATAGTTTTATTTTTTTTTTTGGTAAATACTTTATAGATCAGGTTACCAAAAAATTAGCGTAATTAATTTATTTTCTACAACATTATACTACATTTTTTTCTGGGATGTGTTTCCTATGTCATTGTTTAAATCCCTTTTGAATTTTTTGTATCCTCCCCGTTGTCCGTTTTGTGATAGGGTGCTGGCCTCTGATGGTCTTGGAGATGGCGTTGCCATGTGGAAAGATGGGAATCCAATGGAGCTTCCCATTTGTGATCGCTGTGTACAGGAATTGCCCTGGCTGAAGAGAAGCTGTATTTATTGCGGTCATTCTCTCCAGGGAGAGGAAATAAAGTGTTTGCGGTGCAGCGGGAGCAGCTTTTCCTTTGAAGAGTGTTGTGTGCTGGGTCGTTATGAGGGAAAGATTCGTGAAACCCTGCTTCGTTTCAAGTACCGTGGTCAGAAGTCACTGGCAGAACCACTGGGAAAACTGCTCTACAGCAAGCTGGCACTTCTGTCCTGGGCTTCCTCAATAGATTTTCTTGTACCGGTTCCACTATACCCAGAGCGTTTTAAATTACGCGGTTATAACCAGGCTTCTTTGCTGGCTGGAGCAGTGGGGAAAGAACTTGGTTTGCCGGTAATAGAAGCTCTGGGGCGTGTAAGGGATACAAAGAGCCAGACGGGTCTCAATAAAAAGCAGAGGGCAGAAAACCTGCGAGGAGCTTTCAAATGCATAGAGCAGATCAAGAAGGAAAGCCATGTACTTCTAATCGATGACGTTCTTACTTCCGGGTCCACAGCGCAGGAAGCGTCACTTGTTTTAAAAAAAGAGGGTGCCAGCAGGGTCAGCGTGGCAGCGCTGGCTAGGTAAGTTCAGGAAGCATGGGGACGGTTCTCTTGCTTCCTCTGAACAGCAGGGTGTGGCCTTATCATAGATAGTGGGAAGACGATGGAATTGTCCCCGTGGCTTAGTGATGCCCGAAGCTAAGGACTTGGGGACATCCATACGGGACATTTTTCTGAATGAGGTGTGTCCCCTAATGGGAGGCACTTCTGTCCTGTGTTTCGTGCGTCCGTCAACCGAACAATCTTCGGCAGATCAGGGTAAATATGCCTACAGCAAAGCCCAGAACAAATCCTCCAATGTGAGCCCACCAGGCGACTGTTTCTGTGGCGGTGCTTACCCCTGAGAGGAAAGCATTGAAAACCTGAAGCAAAAACCAGAGAACAAGAAAGAGATAGGCTGGGAGATGTGCTGTGGTAATAAAAATCCCAATGGGTATTAATGTGAGCACCTTTGCGCGGGGGAAAAATATAAAATATGCTCCCAGAATACCCGCAATAGCTCCGCTTGCCCCGATAGTTGGTATTGCAGATTGAGGATTGGCTGCGATATGGGAAAGGCTTCCGGCTGCGCCTGCTGCAAGGTAAAAGAGAAGATACCCGCCGTGCCCGATACGATCTTCAACATTATCTCCAAAGACCCACAGGTAAAGCATATTTCCCAGAAGGTGAAACCATCCACCATGGAGAAAGATGGAAGTCAGGAATGGTAGGAGGGTATTCCCCTGTAAGGTTAAAAAATTTTGGGGGATAACTCCATATTGATAAAAATATTCTATCAGAGCCGCTTCATCCAGGCTTAACTGGTAAATAAAAATTGCTATGTTGAGAAAGATAAGAGTTATATTTACATATGGATATTTCCGTGGACGTACACTATCTTTAAGAGGAATCATTATTTTTACTCCTTCTTGGGATATCCAGGGCGGGCATTTTCCCAGGGCGGGCGGATATGGAATCCGCCCCTGCAACAGACCTTGCGCATGTTTTCAAATGTTTTTGCCCGTTTCTTTCATTCTGACTATTCCAGGGCGGGCGGATATGGAATCCGCCCCTACTATTATAAACATAGTCAATGGTTTTTAACATAGCCTATTCTATTAAAAAGGAGGATACCACCATGCAAAATAAGATAACGTCGCCGGCTTATCTAAAAAAAATTCTGAAAGAAAATAATTTAGCCCCCCATCGTTCTATGGGACAGAACTTCCTGGTGGATGAAAATATCCTCGGGAAGATTGTGGATGCAGCCAGGTTGGATGAAAATGACCTGGTTATGGATATTGGAGCAGGGCCGGGCGCTCTGTCCCTCAACCTCGCCAGTAAGGTTGACGGAGTTATTGCTGTGGAATGGGATGCGGGACTGGCAGGTCTTTTAGTAAAGCAGGCAGGTGAGATGGAACTTCACAACCTCCACGTAATTGAGGGAGATGTACGACGCCTTGACCTGGAAAAAATATGCGCAGAACACTGGGGAGACCGGATCTATAACGGTAAAGGTGCCGGGAAACGGATCAAGGTGGTGGCCAATCTGCCTTATTATCTTACTACGCCCCTTCTCTTTAAACTATTACAGGGTGAGCTTGAAATAGAGCTCTTAGTATTAATGGTACAGCTTGAAGCTGCCGGCCGCATCATGGCGGCGCCTGGTAATAAAATCTACGGGACTCTTTCTGTGCTCTGCCAATATTATACTAAGCCAAACCTTCTCTTTAAGGTTAAGCCAAATGCCTTTTATCCTGCGCCGGAAGTGGATTCAGCTGTAGTGTTACTGGAAGTTCTGCCGGAACATTCCTTTAACGTTACAGATGAGGATATTTTTTGGCAAATCGTGAGAGCCTCTTTTCAAAAGAGAAGAAAGACTATCCTCAACGCTTTGGAAGGGGTAGGCCAACTGGAAAAGGGAGATTGGAAAAAGCTTTTGACTGAAACAGGGATTGCCCCCGTGCGCCGCGGGGAAACCCTTTCCCTGAAGGAATTTGCAAACCTTAGTAATTTGTTTTATAATAAATACGGGTTTCTTAGATTAATGTCGCCCAATGGAGGAAATTAGGAAAGAAGGCTTCTATGATGATCTTTAACAGTCCTACAAAGGGGAAAATGACCCTGAAGGAGGTTTTTGACGATGTTATTTTATACGTCGATGAAAAGCCTCAGGATCAGTATAAGCTGATTATTGGAACTGATTCTCAAACCCATCTTCATTCAGAGGTTACCTTTGTTACGGCCGTAATCATCCATCGGGTTGGTAAAGGTGGGCGATATTTTTTCTACCGGAAAAAACAGAAGTTTGTGCAAAGTTTGCGGCAGCGAATTTTTTTTGAAACATCGTTAAGCCTTGACGTTGCCAGTCGTTTCACTTCCCTTCTATCGGAGAATGGCCATGCCTTTTTAAACGTGGAGATCCACCTGGATGTAGGCGAAATGGGGGATACAAAGGAATTGATCAGGGAAGTAGTGGGAATGGTTATCGGCAGCGGCTATGATGCCCGCATTAAACCTGATTCATATGGGGCTACCACAGTAGCTGACAGATATACGAAGTAAAAAAATATATTTTTGTATATTTTTTTAAAACCTTGACATTCATCTTAAGAATTGATAAAATCCAAGGTTACTTGACTTATTACCGTTTTTATGTTACAATCACTATGAGGTGATGTAAATATGGCGGTAAAAAACACCCTGGTTATGATCCGTAAAGAATTAGAGACACACGTAGGAGAAAAAATAAAATTGCGGGCGAACCGGGGGCGTCGTAAGACCTTCGAAAAAGTGGGGGTCTTGGAGAACACATATCCTTCTATATTTGTGATTCGCGTAGATGAGGAAAATTATTACCAGAGACTCTCTTTTAGCTATGCGGATGTTCTTACTTCAACAGTAGAATTAAGCCTCTGTGGTGTGGATAACGAAAAAATCGCTCTATGTGCCGGTGAATAAGTCGAAGTAAAATAACTAGTTTTTTTGGCGTAAGGGCATTCATATTTTAAAAAACACATAAAAATTCCCGTTACTTTAAAGTAACGGGAATTTTTA
>JAUSPO010000024.1 GCA_030656575.1 Bacillota bacterium | reverse complement strand
CTGCTTTTACCTGCTTTTCCAAATGCAGGTGGCCTACTTTTCGTGGCCATTTATGGTGATTTTATCATGGCCATTAACACTTGTAGCAATGATGCTTTCTGTTTTCCTGCAAATCTTTTGGAAACCAGAATCTTCTCTTGCAATGGCCATGATTGATATAATCATAGTTCCAACGGTTTCCCCTTCACTGTCAATCTGAAGCATTATTTTTTCACCATCCATTGCCGCTCTTTCTGCTCGTTGCCTAATCAATGGATCTTTGGCTGATTCTGCAGCACTCCTGTTTTGAATGACGCTCTTTGATAATCCTGAGATAAATTCACCGTTATCAATTGGTATAAAAGTAATACCTACAACTGTTCCTGGTATGTTTGTAATCTTAGCAAGCCATCCATAATCGACTTTTTGCGGATACTTAACGATACCATAAATTCTTCCTGTATTTTCGCCTATAATTAGACTGTTGCGTTTGAGTTCTAGGCCGATAGGGGTTATGATATTTAATAGGCTATTATTGACCGTCGTTTGATTGTTCTGTGTGTTTTTCATTCACTTTTCCTCCATTTCTTTGCGCGCAAGAAAACACAACATCGAAGTGTTGTGTTTTCTTGTGACTATATGCATTTAGTTTAATCTATGGTTAAGGTGTCAAAAGTAAGTTTTCCTAATTTCACCACTATATATTGTATTTACTTTATGCATATACAACAATATATAGTAGTGAAAAGTTCAGCTATGTACTTTTGACACTTAAACCATCTATCATTTCTGTTCAAAGAACAAATGAAAATTGCTATACCGTTTCAGAGAATTCCCACCTAGTTTTATAAATTCCCAAGTTTCTTTATAATCGCCTTTAACTGCAAACTTTTCATCACGAATAAAGTCAACAAATGTTGCTTCCGTCTTATAGTAGGAGTCAGAAAACCTCTCTGCATACGCCATTTTCAATTCATCTGCCAAGTTAATTTCATTATGCAGAACATGTTCAAGGTTGCAAGAAAGGTAATACATACTGTATGGAATACCCGATATCTTTGGACAGAGAGATAATCGATTGATCACCTGCTGTTTTCTACTGTTTCTTTCAACAACACGTTCAACGGAGTTTGCTATAATGGATGATTCTGAATACACAAATTCCTCTACATCTTCCACTTGAATTTGAGCACTTTCTATATAAGCGCCATCCATGTCAATTAGATGCACAATCTGAATGATATCACTCTTTTTAATTCCTATTTCTCTAGCAAGAAATCCTTTTACAAGATCATTGACTTTGGTAACTGCATTAGTGCTATTTGAAGATCTGTCACTTGTTATATCACCGCCGATTATATAGAACCTTACCAAGTTAGAAGAAAGCAATTTATCGATAATACTACCTAAAGACGTTTTATCAGTGACACCTTCTACAATAAATAGAATGACCTTTTTAGTTTTCATCAATCACCCTCCCAGCAATCCTGAAGGCACGACTGATATCAAAGCTGTTTGTCTCTTTATAAATCTCTTCTTTTTGTCCACCAAGATTGATGCTTCGATAATACAAGTTTCTTAAGTTATTGTTGCTCTTCACATTTGTAAACCGCATATATCGATTTTTAGAATTCGTTGTTGTAAATATGATTGAACTTGTATCCAACATTTCAAGTGGTCTCAAATTATGAGAAGTAAATATCAACTGTCCTTTTCCGTTTTCACTAATAATCTGAAGAATTTCACCGAGTAAATACTCAAAAATACCGGCATCCAGTTCATCAATCACCATACATACTGTAGGGTTATTAAACATTGTTATCATAGTACTCAATATGGATATTATTTTCTTGATACCGTCGGACTCATATTTTAAAGGCACTTTTATATCATCTCTTATGGAAATCAATTCAATCCGAATGCCTTCATTGCCATCTTCTCTCAGTTGTTTTCCATGATTTTTGAGACCGATATTAAGACCCGGGACAATGGTTTCAAGGACAATATTCATCTGGTCAATAATCTTAACCACAACATTATATACTTCTTCAGGTACAACAGATGGCTTCAAAAGACCGATTGCCAAATCTCCCTGTGTCACCTTTTTCTCATCCAATAACCTGAAACTAAAGGGGATTAACACATTCATGTTTATCATTCCTGAATGATGATTCTTTATAATGAACAGATTAACATTGGCATAATGCTTTAAAGCTAGAATAATGTCTGTATAGTTTTTAAAGGCATCGTTTTTCTTAATGATATCTTCTAACTCACTGCTGAAAACAAAAGAGGTACTGTTTTTATCTGACATTTTTTTCGCAACACCCAAATCGATTTGAACATCAGCATTATTTGAAGTGAGTAAACGATAGTTTTTTACCGGCTTAAAAACATATTCTTTGTTTTTTACATGATAATCAATAATTCCGGCTTTACTTTTCCAAGCACCATCCACAAGTTCTTTGTATGTCAAATTTTCTCGAATGACTTTAGCTTTGTTTTCATCCGTTCTTTCAATCTCTACTTCGTAGAAAACTTGATACTCATAAGCACCTTGATTCAAATCAAAACCAAGTTTTATCGTAGCAGTATCTTCAGTTTCAAATATATAGTCTCCTGTATTTTTAGGCAGCTCATTTCCACTAATAAGGTGCTTAACAAGCCACATAGCATCAACAAACGCTGTTTTACCCGAGCCATTTTGACCATATATGCCAACAATCTCAGAACGCATTGATTTATTTGATGATGGATGATCATTTGGAAAATCAATTTTCCCATATTCAACATTTTTTATATTGTAAAGTTCAGCTTCTTTTATGCGAATCATTGCATCTTTCATTCCATACACCTCCGATTACAATAAATCATATCACAAAAAACTTCTATTGTAAATTTATTTTTGATATTCGATACTTTATGTATCGATTTGTATTTTTATATATCGATTATTGTAACCATATTTTATAATTGTATTCATCAAAATATGGTTAAGGTGTCAAAAGTAAGTTTTCCTAATTTTACTACTATATATTGTATTTACTTTATGCATATACTACAATATATAGTGGTAAAAAGTTCAGCTATGTACTTTTGACACCTTAACCAAATATCCTACTCATAATAAATATATGCCGGATTATTTATAGAATTACAAAGTCTAGTTATTTCTCGTTCTTTTATGATGTCGCAATGAATATTAACACTTTCAAACTTTTGTATCATTTCTTTACACTCTTTAATCAGTTCCGGCTCTATTCCTTCTCGATATCTACTCCAAAGCATAATGAAAAAGTTCCTTTCAATGACTTCACCACTGGTGGCAAAGTTACTAATTTCCATGATTTCATTTCTGAGTAGTTCTTTTTGTTTTTGATCTGTGGTTTCTGACAAAAGACTTTGATACTCATTCACCAGTGGTGTGATATCCACCGGTCTTGAAACTGCCAAAAACTTAAAGGGTTTCTGAACACTAGATAATTCGGCTGTTAAAACTTTTGATATTTGTTCTTTTTCGCTGTCTGAAAACAATGTAAACGGCAGCGCAAAGTGAGAGTTTCCGGCAGTCAAATTGAGAGTTTCCGGCAAGCAAACTGAGAATAAAACGGCAACGGAAATGAGACTGCTGTGAATAACCTAACACAAGAGAAAAAATATCGCAAGATGGAAGATAAAGTGCCACTGGTAACAACCCATCAATATCCGGGAGAAAGGCCCCGTCAAGGCCGCGGAAGCGGTAGATCCCAATTCACTCAATATCCCCCAACTCGCGATACTGCAAACCTGTCAATCCGGGATGATATAGTCTGTGCCCTCTGACATTAGAATATCAGAGAATTGCTCATAAGCCGGAAAATCAAAAAATGTACGCAGGATATAATCAGAGACAGCATCCGGATAGGGTATCTGTAAACCTTTGAGGCAGGAAAGATGGTTAATTTATTTGCGCAAAAGAATAATATATTCCTCCAAGCCAAGAGTATACCGCCATATTTCGCCTAGGTTTAGCCATGATGGGCACCCCCTTTGAGTAGGTTTCTGAGAATGGATTGTTGATCCTCCATGCGCCAACTGTCTCCCCCGAGATTGAATATTTCACATTTATGAAGCAACCGGTCCATAATAGCAGCAGTTACCACGTTGTCACCCAAAACTTTAGCCCAGTCTTCAAAGCCCTTGTTGGAAGTTACAATCAGCGACGCCTGCTGATAGAAATCGGAGACCAACTGAAAAAGGAGGTTGCCTTCCTGACGGTCCAACACGGTATTCGCAACTTCATCCAATATCAGCAGATCACAATTGCGTATCCGTTTCATTTTGGTCTTGCTCCGTGACAAAACCGATTCGGTCTTGAGCAGATGAGCCAAAGTGTTCATGGATACGAAGATCACATTGTATCCTACCTCGATTGCCTTGTAACCAATATAACACGACAAAAAACTTTTACCGAGCCCCGAACCACCGAGAAAAAGTACATTGTAGGCCTTGTCAATCCACAAAAAGTTACTTGTAAGTTCAATGATTTGGCGCTTCGTGACCCCGGGGCGCTTGGCAAAATCATAGCTGTTTAGATCCAATGGCTTATCAAAAGACGGGAAATTAGCGTATCGCAGCCGCTTGTCCATACTCATGGTCCGTCGATGCCGGATTTCCAAGGACAGAAACTCCTGCATAAACTGAGCATAGGGTTTGTCGGAACAACTGGCCTCCAGCATGAAATTACCGAGATGTTCAGCCAGGTGTTTGAGTTTGAGTTCCATCAACTGTTTTCGCAATGTTTGCAATGAAGTATCCATATCAGCGCCCTCCTTTGCGAATCAATTCCTCGTAAACTGAAGGATCATGCTGATGTACCTGGACTACTTTGAGCCGCGACGAAGGGATTTCAGATATAGCTTTGACAACAGGTATGGATTCTACCTCGTCCAGTGTAACCTGACGGAACCAATGACTTGCAAAGTCGCGAAAATCTGTTGCGGAATTTGACCCGCATTCCATACAGGCACGCACAGCTTGCAGGATGATCTCAGACCGGTATTTTTGCGTAACGGAAACAATCAGTTGCAACTGGTCCCGTATGTATCGCCCACGAGCTTTCTGAATCCGTTGCAGGTAGGTCTCCGCTTCAGGGGTATTGCCAAGCGCTTTCCTGGCTTCATTAAGCAATTCCTGGACTTTGGTCGTATTGTCCCTCCGGTGGTTATTGTTGTTGACCAGTTCACCGGGAGAAATCCCCAGAGGGACCCGGTCAAGCAACAGGCCGGTATTATCGTAAATTTCCAGCAATCCTTCCTTTTCCAGAACCATAACTTCCGGGCAACGATTGTAGGTGCCACTGGGCACTGAATAACGACATGAACGGTAACGAATGGTATTGTTTTTTCGAACGGGAGTTGATACCATGGTTGTACAAGGCTCGAGACTTGTGAATGAGATTACCGGTTTGAGGCGCGCTTTTTCGGACAAGAATACCTCGGCCGGTATCTTTTTTGTTTCAGCATGTACCTTCCCATTTCCGGTACGTACAAGCCAGTCCCGAGAGTCTGCGGACCATTGATCTATGTTTGTGAATAACCGATGCCGGGCAAAATTGTATTTGATAAATTTAACCCCGGATTCCACCATACCCTTTGACTCCGGATCCCCTTTCCGGCACAGCCAGACAATGAATCTATGCCGGTCCTTGCATCGTTCAAACTCTTGTGTATAAATAATATCACCATAGTTTTCATCGACAACCATCAACCGATCCTGATCAATGACCAACTCCAGAGGAATACCGCCAATTTCCTCAAAACAGCTTTCCAAACTCCTTGTGAAATCAATGGCAGTGAAGGGACGAATTTGCCATATGACGTATTTGTAACGGGAATGAGCCAAAATGAATACCACAAAATACAGTTTGATACGCCGCATGTCCTGCCGAATTGCCCAGTACTCGCCAAAATCTGATTGTAGCTGCTGACCTGGGGGTAGTTCCGGCACGCTGTTGTAATCCCGCGCTTTCTTCTTTCTGGGCAGATTGTACTTGACCCTTTGCCGTTGCACATAATCACGTACGGTTCGTTCATTGTAGGCTTCCTTGTAGTGCTCTAAAAGCCAATCCCGGATCTGTGCGGCACTTACATCATCAAGGGTTTGAAGCCATTGAATAATGATATCCTGGTGCTTGTCCAGACCGCTTTTAAACTGGTAATGTGCCAATAACTCGTAGTCTTCCATGGACATGTCCCAATAGTGGTCTACAGTTGCCCATGACAGTTCCAGTTTTTGTGCGACAGCACCTCGACTCATGCCTTGCTTCTTGCATTCCTGGATCTTGATATACATACGAAAGTCCTCCAATCATTTTGCCTCCCCTGCGGTAAGATTCATAAATCCTACCATGCAAGGGGGTAGATTTCTACAGAAACTCTCATTTCTGTTGCCGAAATCTCTCAATTTGATTGCCGGTACTCTCAAAAGTACTGCCGTTTTTTTCTCAGTTTGCGCTGCCGTTTTTTCTCACTTTACGCTGCCGTTTACAAAGTGGAAACAGGTACCATATATCAAAGGCTTTTGTTTGTGCAATGGCTTCTAAAGATGCCCAATTCAAATTCATAGCATATGGATCTAAGAAAATTATTCCTCTCCAATAGTTTTGATACCAAGAAATAGAGTTACTTGTTTCAAGCAAACGATTACAGTCACCTATTTTAATTTCAACATTCTTTTTAGAATTTTTTTTGTTAATCATTTCTTCCAGTCTCTTAGCATATTCAATATCCTTCTCAATAAAAATATACTTATCAAAAGGATAGTCAATTACTCTTACTGCAGAACCCGGAATGGTACCGATACCTTTCACATCCACATTTCCACTACCAGCAAAGGCATCAATATAACATAGTTTAAATTTTTTGTTCTTCAATGCATTAATATAAAAATTTAAATATTTTTCTAAAATCTCAAGCTTTAATAGGGTCCAAGGTCCACCAAAAGATTGCATCATTACAACACTTCATTTCCTTAGCTTACTTAAGAACAGACGTTCTATATTAACTTTATCCTATATTGGAAACTATTGTAAGTATTTTGTTGTCTTTTAAACCTGCTTTTTAGTCCGAAGGAAATTAATTCTTAAAATCTGCCACTATATAGAAACTCCCGGAATATAAAAACCTCTTAATAAATTAAAAACCGCCGTCACTTATGGTACGGTTCACCCCTCATTATCTTAAAACATCGATAGAGCTGTTCAAGCAGAATGAGGCGGACCATGCGGTGGGGGAAGGTCAGATCAGAAAGGGAGAGACAGAGGTCTCCCCTTTTTTTGATAGTCTTCGACAGTCCCAGGGGACCGCCAATTATAATATCTATTTTACTTTTTCCTTCCACCATTAATCTTTCCAGTGAAAAAGCAAGTTCCTCAGAACCCATCTTCTTTCCCTCTGGGGTAAGGATGATGGAATACGCATCATTTCTCAGATACCTCTCAATTTCCTTAGCCTCATCATCAAGCGCCCTTATCTCAGAGGCAGAATCTTTTTCCCCTCCCTTAGCTTCGAGCAGCTCGACAATCTCGATGCTGGAGTATGGTTTCAACCTGATCAGGTAATGCTCAATACCCCTTTGAAAAAAATGTTCCTTGACTTTGCCTACTGCTACAATACGAATATTAATGGTCTGCACCCCATTTTTTAGTCCTCTACATCCCTGCTTATGTTCCCCCAGGTGGTGATCGCTGTTGGCAGAGGCGACTTGGTTCAAGTAGGCCATAAGCTCTCGGCAAAGCGCAGGGACGGAGGTAACTCCGCTGACAGGACGTCAGCAGACCCGTGGACGACCTAGACGGGAGTTCCCACGGGGAAGTTACCGTAGTGCCGGAGCTGAGCCGCTAAGGAGCTGGCCACTTGAACCTGGAGCCTTTGCCTCAGCGATTCACCACCCTATTTACTGGACAGCAGTTCCAGCAAAGCAGGCAGGACGCTGCTGATATCTTTATTCTTTTCAAGTAATGCGGCAAGCTTATGATGATCTTTGCCAATTATGAGAGCCGGCACAGGG
Source organism: Bacillota bacterium (assembly GCA_030656575.1). Classification (GTDB taxonomy): domain Bacteria; phylum Bacillota; class Dethiobacteria; order DTU022; family UBA8154; genus JAUSPO01. The sequence continues at coordinate 19,092 of JAUSPO010000024.1, read as the reverse complement.
TTTAATGTGTGGGCTCTTACTTCAAGATTCTCCATGTTTCCGTGGTCACTGCATAAAAAGACCATTTCATTTTCGGGATCCATATTTTCTACAACTGAGCCCAGAAAAGCATCCAGTTTTATCAATGTCTGATCTGCCTTATGATAATCTCCCTTATGGCCGTCCGTATCTGTCCTAAAATGCTCATAGAGAGTCAGGTCATAATCCCTGGATATAGCCATTAACCTTTTTCCGGCTTCCAGAGGAGAAATCGGCGGCACATGGAAACCCATTTCTTTTAATGACTCATGTGTAATATCTTTATATACTGCATTACCGTTCCTTAAATCATCAAGGTTACGAAATTGCAAGCCTGCGTAATAAGTAATAAGTGTAGAGCAGGAAAAGTATTTCTTTTTCCCATCATTTAAGCTTTTAAAGAAATCCGGCCTGTATGCATTGGCAAAGGTTCCTTTTAAAGATATATTTTTTAACTGTAGAAACATGCCTTTTTCAGCCAGGACATTTCTTAATGCCCTGTTCGGAAAACCGCGAAGATGCTTCCCGAGATACTTCTGTGCATTAGTCCCTGTAAAAAGAGAAGTTTGCCCCGTTGCACTCTGGGGGAGACCTTCCACTCCCATTACAGGGTCAAGGGCAAGCAGTGATGCTTTCTCATATTTCTTTTCGGCTGCTTCGATCGTAAGAGATGCACCTTCAAGCAGATCCGAAAAAAAAGGTGTTCTGCTTGTAAAAAAAGGATTGCTGCTGAGTGCGGGACCGAGGCCGAGACCATCTATAAAAATAAATACAATAGACATATATAAGGTCTCCTGTGCAATAACTGATTAAGGCAGTTTTTCCAGAGTCACTTCAATTACGATTTTTTCTCTTTCTCTAAAAATGCCAACTTGAATAGTATCACCAATATTAAATTGATAAATTTCATGCTGAAGTTCCGAAACATCAGCAATCTTGTTTCCCCCGATGGAAACAATAACATCCATTGGCTGCATACCCGCTCTTTCTGCAGGGCTTCCGGCCACAACTTCTGTCACAAGCACACCGTAATCTACATCCAACCCCATCCGCTCCGCATCCAGTCGTGTTAAGGTTCTTGGAGAAACCCCCATCCATGGCCTTATCACTCTTCCCTTATCAACAAGGTCACTGGCAATCTGCATGACGGTGTTGCTGGGAATTGCAAAACCCATTCCCTCTACGCCAGGTATCTTAATCTTAGCTGTATTAATACCAATAACTTTACCATGAATGTTTACCAGTGCCCCTCCGCTATTACCGTCATTGATGGCCGCATCTGTTTGAATAAAGTTAAACTTTTGTCCCTGGATCGTTATAGAGCGTTCCCTTGCGCTAACGACTCCAAGTGTTACAGATTGCTGAAAATCAAGACCCAGCGGATTGCCGATAGCAATTGCAGGTTCACCAACACGGATAGTATCTGAATTAGCAAATTCCGCTGTTGGAATGCCTCTTTTGTCCACCTTAATAACCGCCAGATCCGTGGGAGGATCCGCTCCGATTATGGCAGCCGGAAGCTCTTCACCCGAACCTAGTGTAACGATCAGTTCCCTGGCATTTTCAATAACATGATAATTAGTAACGATATATCCATCTTCCCTGATGATCACCCCTGAACCTGCAGCCCTTTCCTGTAACCTGCTCTGCCCCCAAAAATCAGAGACAATACCAAAGTTGCTTATCCCAACTACAGCAGGAGTTGCTCTATCTACGGCATTTACCACAGCTAAAAAATATTGTCCAATCTCAGGAATTATTTCTATATCTTTACTTTCATCACCATTATCCCTTTTCTCCTCCCAGGGGAGGGGGTTAAGCTGACTATCATCGTTTTTTTCCTGAGAGCGAGTGATTGAAATATAGAGACAGGAAAAAACTGCTGCTAACAGAAGCCCTATAATTACTCCACCCACAATGACCCCTTTCCAAAAATAAGAAGGCCTTTTAGGCTTTTCTGAAAAATCATCATAAAAGTTTTGCATCAGACACACTCCTAACCTTTTAAAACTTTACTTACTTCCGGCATACAAGTAGTTACAAATAGTTTAAACAAATTTTCCTTTAAAGTAAAGGAAAATGATAAAAAAGGGGCATTTTTCCCAAATGCCCCAGGACTTTATGGCTGTCTCGAATTTTTCAGGTGACAGGTATCATTAAACAATTTCAGGCGCCATTTCTTAGAGAAATCACTTTCCAAGATCGTAAGTGATGAAGGATGTAAGGGAAAAGGCCAAAACTCTGCGGGGTCATATTTCAAAAAATAGAGGAGAAAAGCTTGCAAAAAACGCCCATGACTGACAACTAATAAAGGCTTGCGAAATTTTCCCGTTTCTTCAAACCTGGACATTAGGTCGTAAAATATTTTAACCCGTTTGAAAAGCCGATCCAGTCCCTCCGCACCAGGAATGACCGTGTGGTGAAAATCCTGCTGCAGTTCCCTCATAAGACGAGGATATTTTTCTCCTATTTCCTTCCTGGTCAGGCCCTCGATGATTCCCCAGAAGTATTCCTGTAATAAAGGCAAATAAATTGGTGTGGGGCTCTTCCTCAGGGAAGCAATGATACGTGAGGTCTCTCTGGTACGCAAAAGATTGCTGCTCAAGAAAGCAGAAAACGCTTGATCTTTGAGACGATAGGCCAGAGAAGAAGCTTCTTCCCTGCCTAAAGGACTGAGCGGGAATTCCAATGTGCCCTGTATTCTACCCTCTAGGTTAGCGCTCGTGGTACCGTGACGGACTAGCCAAATTTCCATATGGTCACCTTTACATTCTTAGCCATAAAACAACAAATTATTTCCCAGGAAATATTTCATCTTCATCTTCCATGCTAATGCGTTCAATTTTTACCCCAAGCGACTTCAAGCGTTCCTCCACCCGTTCGTAACCCCTATCAATATGTTCAACCCCGGCAAGGCATGTCTCGCCGCTTGAAGCAAGACCGGCAATAATAAAGGCTGCACCACCTCGTAGGTCCATTGCCTTTACAGGGGCGCTGCTTAGCTCATGTCCGCCCTCAATAATTGCTGACCTGCCGCTCAATTTAATTTTCGCACCCATCTTCTTTAATTCGTCCACGTGTCGAAAACGGCCTTCAAAGACATTTTCTGTAATTATACTTGTTCCGGTAGCCTGAGTTAAAAGAACCATCATGGGAGCCTGTAAATCCGTAGGAAAACCTGGATAAGGAAAAGTCTTTACATCAGCAGATGACATTCTTTCGCTTCCTTTAACCTTAACCCAGTCAGGACCCGTTTCAACTTCAGTACCTACTTCTTTTAATTTTGCTATGATCGGATCAAGGTGTTTGGGGATAATTTCCTGTATTACTGCTTCTCCTTTGGTTGCGGCAGTTGCGATCATAAATGTCCCTGCTTCAATTCTATCGGGTATAACATTATGTTCTGCATTTCCCAGTTCCCGTACACCCTGAATTTTGATCACGTCTGTACCTGTCCCTACTACCTGTGCGCCCATAGCATTTAAAAAATTTGCAACATCTACGATTTCCGGTTCTTTTGCGGCATTCTCAATAACTGTTTTTCCTTCAGCACAGGCTGCAGCCAACATGATATTCACTGTAGCACCAACACTGACTACATCTAAATATATATGCGCACCTATCAACTTTTTTGCCTTAATTTTCATTATACCATGCTCTAATTCTACTGAAGCTCCCAATGCTGTAAAACCCTTAATATGCTGATCTATGGGACGCGGTCCCAAGTTGCAGCCCCCAGGCATGGGAATGGAGACCTCCCTGAAACGTCCCAACAGGGCTCCCATAAAATAGTAAGAAGCACGAAGCTTATTGACCAGCAAGGCTGGGGGACTAAAACTTTTTACCCCCGACAAATCAATTCTCATACAGCCTTCATCTGTTACTGACACCTTTGCGCCAAGGGCTTGTAAGATCTCTACCAACCTATCAATATCAGTTATTCTTGGAAGATTTTCTACTAAAACTATTCCTTCAGTAAGTAAAGCCGCAGGCAGTATTGCTACTGCCGCATTTTTAGCACCATTTACTTTAATTGATCCACTTATTTTTTGTTTTCCCTTTATTAATAAGCATTCCAAGAAAATGTTCCTCCTTATTCTACCTTCAGTTAACCCTTTCTGCTTTTTGAGAAACATGTCACCTTTCTAAATTACCCGTGAAAGCATTGACATAATATACTTCGCCATTGTTGAGGCGAATCCTCCATACGGGAGGAATTTCCCACCTTTCTGCATCATATTCCTGACTGTAGTAACCAAGGGAAAATTCAATAATACTGGTTTTAAAATTGCTTTTATTATACGTCTCAAGAAAGCGAACCAGCGCAGTAGAAGGAGGAATAATCTCCCTTTTTTGTTCGGCAAACCCTATTGGATCGAGACGATACAGATAAAAACCTGCAGGGTTTAATTCATGCATATATAGCTGCAAATATCCTGCATAAAGAGGAAATTCTTCATACTCCTGCCGATAGTTTAAAATAGGCCCTTTTTGGCTGATTTGAGCATAATCGTAAATAAAATTGTTCAGAAATGAAAAGTCATTCAGAAATTTCTGGGCTGAATTTTGTAATTCTTCAATACTATTTGTTTGCAATAGGCTTCCTTCTTCTAATGCCCTCAGGTTTAGTGAACCTTCTTTTCTCTCGACCAGAGTGTAGTCACCAAAAAGATATGTAACAATCCTTAGATTTTCGTCATTAGCGATACTGTCATATTCTTCATAGATTGGCGGAACTTCAGTTTCATCTTTCTCCAACACAGACCAGAGCTCATAAATAATATCTTCCGGTTGAAAACGCCATGGCTCTACTATAAGGTGAGCTATTCTTAAGCCACCCCGGGGAAGGGAAACATCCAGGGAAATACCTGCTTCCTGAAGGGCTGTCTCCAATCGAGACATTTCTTCATTTCGACCAAAAGAGGCCAAGTTCCCTCTTCCCTCATCTAGTAATATCTGGGATACAAGGAATATATTGAGAAATAAAAAGGTTACAATTAACAACGTTTTTGCCTTTGAAAGATCCATAACTTCACCACCTAAGCCACCTTCCGAAGCTTTCATGTTTAAAAAGCTGCCTCGGGAAGACAAATTTTCACCAACTGCACTACCATAAGCATTTTATATTTATTTCCTAAGACTCTAAACTTCTATAAGTGAAAGCTCTTTATTATCATTTATGGAAAGACAAAATGATTTCAGTTTTTCGCTGATTTTTTTATCCTCTAGAGGGGGTCAAGAGTAATCCAATGAAGATACACAATCCCAAGACCCTCAAAATGTACAGCCCATGCCGGTACTGCCTGATCAGTTTTTTTACGGTAATATACCGGCTCCATAGACAATAAGACAGGTGGATGTTCTATGAAATACTCCCGGTTAAGGGATAATACGCGATAAATAGCTTCGTCATAGGGGCGAAATGGTTTTCGTTCATATATTTCTTCACTCACGATGTGAAAACTTCTGCGATAATAAGAGACCCCCTGCTCGTTTATGACCATTTCACTGCCTGTATTCTCTCCTTCAAGGGGAAGGCCTTCATGGAATGTAGACCATAAAAACCTGTATCCACCTAAAAAATGAATTGCCTCAGATAAATACATGTCCGGGAGCCATCCGCCATACAGACTCTGGCTTTCAGCCCCTTTTTGCAGTGCCGTGCCATAGGACATATTACTGAAAACGCGCTCTAGTCTCGGGGCCGCGTATTCCAGAAGTCCTGAAGGGTAGATGCGCAGTCCTTTTTCCCCGTTAGTAAAATATAAGGCGCCATCCCGCTCTTCAATTCGCCTTGCCATGGATAAATCAAAGAAAAAAGCTCTAACCAGCTGCTCATAATTAATCTCCTCTTTTTTTAATATGACCTCTGCAGCCCAGATATCTGCCTCCTGTATAAAGATATCGCCTGATACTTCTATTTCCCAGTTATGAAGTTCCTTTGCATTTTCATCTTCTTCGCTCCCATTTACAATTATTTCTTCTTCAATGCCCTGAATGTCCTGAATATCCTTATCATCTGTGCTTTCCTCAAGAGGTATATGGGGTTCTTCTTCTGCGGGAATTCTTAGTGTCCGGGATGCAGAAAGAAGTATATGTGGATTTCTTCCTTCAGGAATAATTCCCGCATATAACTCCTCTGCCCGGCTCAGAGGAAAAAGTAAATTACCATTCCCTTCTAAAATAACATACACTGATTCTTCTTCCCATAATATTATTGCTCTTTCTATTTCCAGGTCTGGGAACATCGTTGTCTTCATAAGATACTCCAGCGGAAAATAAGGTTTAAATAAGTAAACTATCTTAGAAGAAAAGGTTTCAAATAAGCCATCAACATCCTCTTTGCTGATAATTTTTGCATTATGCATCTCCAGTCTTTTATCCAAAAAGTCCAGGCCCTTATCCCATAATTGAACATATTCCTGATCGCCACGTCGATAAAGGTGAAGGACGTTTTCTTCTTCATAGAAAAGAATTTTAGAGGGCTGAATTATTTCTGAAAGCAACAGGGGGTGCGTAAAATAGGCATATTCATACCGTGGGACCACTCCTTCCTGCAGAGGAGGCCGTCCAAACCAGAGCGTGTATGTTAAAACCAAACTCATCATGATTAGTAAGATAAGTAATATACTTTTTACCTTTTCCAGCAAAAAAAGCACCCCTTAGCCCCGGTAAGGGCCCCAAAGTATAGAATTTAAATATTAATTAAAGAGGAAGACAAAAGGTTACTTCTGTCCCCTCATCTATTTTGCTTTCCAGAGTTATTGAGCCTCCATGAGCTTTGACAATATTCCTGGCAATTGAAAGACCCAGTCCCGTGCCACCTGAATCACGGGAGCGGGTTTTGTCCACACGGAAAAATCTTTCAAACACTCTTTCAACTTCTTCAGGAGGGATGCCTATCCCCGTATCTTTAACAGCTGTACAGATGCTGTTCTCTTTTCTAAAAACTCTTACTTCTATTACACCGCCTAAAGGTGTAAATTTAATGGCGTTGTCCATTAAATTTAGCAGTACCTGCCGAATTTTATCCCGATTTAAGTGAACTTTGATTTCTTTCTCAGGCAAATCGGTAAGCAAGCAAATTTTCCTGGCCTGCCGTTCTAATTCTACCTGTTCAAGAACTTCGCAGACAAGGGATACCAGATCAACCTCTTCTTTAACCCAATTTGTCTTCTGATAATCTATTTGAGAAAGGACTAAAAGATCCTTTACCATTTTAACCATACGTTCTGTTTCTTTTTCCACTACTTGTAAAAAACGCTGTCTTATGCCCGGATCTTCCTGAGCTCCATTTAAAAGAGTCTCCACATAATTTTTTATGGTTGTTAAAGGAGTCCTCAATTCGTGGGACACATTGGCCACAAATTCCTGCTGCATACGGGAAAATACTCTCTCTTTGGTGACATCATGTAATACGACCAGCATTCCCTGAAGGGTTCCATCCTCTTTAAAGGGGGCAAAATGAACCTGCAGCGTCCTCTCATATGGAAAACTCAGTTGTATTTCTTTCGTAAAAGGGCCGGTTCCCTGAAGAAGTTCATGAAGCTCTCCAGGGGGGAAAAATTTCTCAAAGATGACATCCCCCTGCAGTCCCAACTCAACAGGACTCTCTGACCACTCTAATATTTGTTCAGCTGAGGGATTAATATGAATAGCTTCGCCTTCTTTGTTAAAAGCGACAATTCCGTCAGTCATATAATTTAAAAAGGCTTCAACCTTATTTTTTTCTGAGGAAATTTCCTTTAATGTTCCTTGAAGACGGGAGGTCAAAAAATTAAACATTTTCCCAAGCTCACCAATTTCATCTTCGGAGCGAACCTCAATAAGCTGGGAAAAATCACCTCCCGCCATGGCTGCGGCACGAGACGTTACCTCTCTGATGGGGACTGTTATTGTCCGGGTTAGTAGAAAACCTATTACTACAGCAATACCCAAGACAATTAACCAACCTGTAATTAGAATCAACTTAATTTCCCTTAAAGTAAGATATATATGTTCAAGAGACCCTCTTAAAAAAACAACACCCACCACAGAGGATGATTGTTTCACAGGTAAGGCCAGGAAGTAATATCGAATTCCCGTTTCGGGATCCACCCTGATATTTTCAACCCTGTTACCACTGAGGGCAAGAAGAACATCATCCTGGATTATCCTTCCACCCAACAGAGAAAACGACCTCTGGTCAGGGCCGCCAAGCAAACGACCATGACGGTCCAAGACCATGGTTTCCGTTCCAGGTATACTCCCACCGAATTCTGCAATAAGACCGGAGATAAGTTCGCCCTGTTGTTCATCCTCAATGAGGTAGCGGCGTATAAAGCTGCCCAGCAGTTCCCCCTGCGCAAGCTGGCTGTAAGCATAATTGCGCAGATAATAATTTTCCAGGGATTTAACAAGGTATACTCCACTTAACTGCATAGCAAACAGAATGAGGAGGGAATAGAGGAAAACAATTTTCCACTGCATTCCTATGCGCATCAACTTGGTCTCCTCAAATAATAGCCTGCGCCACGCCTGGTACACAGGTATGTCGGGTTTCCCGGGTCATCCTCAATTTTTTCTCTTATCCGTCTCACTGTTACATCTACTGTTCTCTCATCCCCAATATAATCATAACCCCATACTTCTTCCAGCAGCTTCTCCCGGCTGAAAACATAGCCTGCATTTTTTAGCAAATAAGCCAAAAAGGTAAACTCACGATATGTTAGTTCTACTTGTTTCTCTCCTTTTGTGAATTCCATTTTACAGAGATCCATTGTCAAATTACCACAGGATAAATATTCAGGAGGCTTCTGTTGCATTTTAACCCTGCGAAGCGTGGCATTTATCCTGGCGATCACTTCTCTTACACTAAAAGGCTTAGTAACATAATCGTCTGCTCCCAGCTCCAGTCCAAGGACCTTATCAAGTTCTGTTTCCCTGGCAGTAAGCATGATAATGGGAATATCCAACTCCTGACGAATTCTCTTACATACATTAAAGCCGTCCATACGTGGAAGCATAATATCCAGCAAGATAATATCAGGATGTTCCTGGAAGGCAAGGCGTAAAGCCTCATCTCCGTCGTAAGCCACTAAAACCTGAAATCCTTCTTCTTCAAGATTATATTTTAATATCTCAGCAATTGGTTTTTCATCATCTACAACAAGAACTTTACCTTTCATTTCACTTGACCCCCTGTATCCGTACAGTCCCTTTACATAATTATTCGTTTGTTGAAATTTAAACTCCTGCTTCTTAAAAAAAAACGCGACCAACTCGGTCACGTTTATATAAATATATTATAAAGAGGGGGTCAACTCTGTATTCATTTTACCATACTAATATTACAGAAACATTACAGACAGTTTATTTAAATGTTACAAAAAAGTCGCTTCCTCTTTAGGAAACGACTTTTTTACCCTCTTTATATTATATTTACAAAGCGTTAAATACTATGGACTGAAGAAATTCAGAGGATTAAGAGTAGGCCCATGCATGCTGCCGGTACGAATTTCAAAATGAAGGTGCGGCCCTGTGCTCCTGCCTGTTGAACCAATCTTTGCAATAACCTGGCCCTTGTTAACTGCCTGCCCGTTGCTGACAAGGTTCTGAGAATTATGCCCATAACGTGTGTAATAATGGCCGTGATATATAACGACTAAAAGTCCATAGCCTCCATCTCTTCCAACAAATACCACCACACCGCTATCAGCGGCAAGTACTGATGTTCCTGTTCGAGCCGCAATATCCACACCAGCATGGAAGCCCCCGCTTCGCCAGCCATACCCCGAAGAAATGCTTCCCCCGCCAGCAACAGGCCATTGAAAGCTTCCTGTCCCTCTGGAAGGTATATCCGAAGTTCCCCTCGCTATAATCTGCGCTTCCGGTTCTTTTACAACCGTCTCCATCACTTTTTTCCTGTCAATCTCCACGCCGTTTTCCCTGGTAATCTGGTAAACAACTTCCCTTGTTCCAAAAACACCGGGCTTATCTACCCTTGTTTGTATCCTCCACATATTACTGTCGTAAGTATATTCTATTTTAAAAGGAATTCTTTCTTCCACAACCATTCGCTCAATGGTGATGACATTCACAATTGGTTCGGGAACAACAAGGCTAATCTCATCCCCCACTCTAATTAAATCACCGTCAATTTGAGGATTGGCATCTTTCAGATCAGCGACAGAGAGGTTATAATCTCTGGCGATTGTGGAAAGACAATCGCCCCTTGAAACAAGGTAGATTTCTTTACGATCTGTTCCCCGCAGGAGAATGGCAGCAACAGTTTCCACATCATAGAGTTCTTCCGGATAAGTGTAGTATATTTCAGAGGAGAGATTCTCGCCTAATTCCACTGCCTCAAGGAAAACATTGGAACTTGTAGGCAGATAAGCTACCGCTACCAGCTCCAAAACTTTTTCCACATCCTCTTCTGAAGCTACAGGAAGGATCTCTTTTCCATTTACAGTAATCATCCTGGCCTCAACTTTATAGCTGAGCAGATGACGTAATTGAGAAAACACCTTCTCAGAATTCTCCTCATCAAAAGGACGGTGGACCTGCTCAACAGAAACCTTTTCCACAGGTATTACAGGCCTGCCATAAAAAGTTGACGCCTCATCTTGTAAAGTAATTAGCATATCATCTAAAATGTCAGCATCAGAAAGCATGCCTATTTCCACATCATTTACATAGACAGAATAAAAGTTCCCTGTTTGTTGAATATAATAATCCAGTGCGCCCCAGAGAGGCACTATACTTATTATTAGAAAGACAACATATGCATACCAGACAGCACCTGCCCGTCTGGGACGCATTTCTTTTTTCAACGGAACTGAAATCATGAGAACCTCCTCTAAGCGAGACCACTTTTGATTTAACAAACTTATTGATGAAATATTAAGTTTGTTAAAATCTCTTAACAAATATATATAATTTCGCGCTATGGAGGATAATTCCTGCAAGAAAACTAAAATAAATAAAATAATTATTGAAATAATTTATTAAAGATCACTATTGTCTGGTCTCGGCGGGGGCCCACAGAAATCAAGGCTATTTTTACCTTGAGAATTTCTTCCAGGCCTTTAATATAATTCTTCGCTGCTTCCGGAAGTGATTGAAAGTTTTTTACTTCAGAAATATCATCATCCCATCCCTTAAATTCCTGATATACCGGTGTGCATTTATCCAGTATATGCAAGTTGGCTGGAAAATGTTCAAGCGTCCCCTCTTCATGACTATAAGCAGATGCAACGTTTACCTTCTCCAGCCCCGAAAGTACATCAAACAGCGTTATAGCCAGATATCCAAACCCGTTAATCCGACAAGCGCTCCTGAGAGCCACTCCATCTAGCCAACCGATCCGCCTGGGCCGCCCGGTGGTAGTACCATATTCTCGACCTTTTTCCCGTATCTTATCCCCGATTGGGTTTTTTAGCTCTGTAGGAAATGGTCCCTCACCAACTCTTGTCGTATACGCCTTAGTAATTCCGAGAATTGTTCCCACTTTTGACGGCGCCACCCCGGACCCGACACAAATCCCTCCGGAAACGGGATTTGAAGAAGTTACATACGGGTAAGTGCCGAAGTCAATATCCAACATGGTACCCTGAGCCCCTTCAAACAATACTTTTGACCCTTTGTTAATCTCTTCGTCAATGAGAATTGATGTATCACATATATAAGGAATGAGGCGGCGAGCTGCAGGAAGGCACTCTTCTTCAAGATTCTCCATAGTAAAGCCCGGAACCCCATAAAGTTTTGTAAAAAGCTCATTTTTTATCTTCAGGATATTTTCAATTTTTGCCTGTAATGCGTTTTCATTTTGAAAATCCCCGGCACGTAAACCTAAGCGGGAGATTTTATCCACGTAAGCAGGGCCGATGCCACGCATTGTTGTTCCAATCTTTCCTCCACTGCGCGCCTGTTCCTCTAACTCGTCCAACTTTTTATGATATGGCATGATCAGATGAACCCTATCGCTTATAAAAAGTTTATCATCGGTCAAGCCGCGGTCTAGCAATTCTTTTAATTCCGCTTGCATGACCACAGGATCTATAACCATTCCGTTTCCCAGGATGCAGGTTTTACCCCGGTGAATAATGCCGGAGGGAAGTTGGTGTAGTTTAAATATTTCTTTTCCAACTACAACCGTATGCCCTGCATTGGGACCACCCTGGTAACGAACAACCACGTCGGCCTGCTCAGCCATAAAGTCTGTTATCTTCCCTTTACCTTCGTCTCCCCATTGGCTTCCTATCACAGCAAGAGTGGAAATACTCATATGTAACCTACCTCTTTACTTAGATTTTTTAACAACTCGGCAGAATTCAGCCAGTAAGTCTTATTATGTTTTTGCTTGTTCTTATCCTGACTCCTGACTCCTGTTCATGACTCCCAACAGATGCGGCGCGCAACTTCTTCTGCTGCAAGAAGTCCCGATGCAGATGCCTGGACAAGCCCTCTGGTAATACCGGCACCATCGCCCACAGCAAATAAATTTTTAATTTCCGTCTCCAGGAACGATGACATCTTTAGTCGTTGAGAATAAAATTTAACTTCAACTCCGTAAAGCAGTGTATGAGGTGAATAGATACCGGGAGCTATTTTATCCAACGCTTTCAACATTTCCAAAATTGATTTTAAGTAGCGATAAGGAAGCACAAGGCTCAAATCTCCCGGCGTGGATTCCTTTAAGGTTGGACGGACCAACCCCCTTTCAATGCGTTCCGGAGTCGAACGTCTGCCATCCAGGAGATCACCCAACTTCTGAACTATGACCCCTCCCCCAAGCATATTGGCTAAACTGGCGATATATCTTCCATACCTTACCGGCTCATTAAATGGTTCTGTAAAATTTTTACTCACCAAAAGGGCAAAGTTGGTATTTTCCGTCTGTCTTTCCTTTTCACGATAACTGTGCCCATTTACTGTTACTACTCCTTCACTGTTTTCCACAACTACTTCTCCGTAAGGGTTCATACAAAATGTCCTTACCTTATCGTCGAAAGAAGGTGAATAGTAAATTATCTTTGATTCGTAGACCTTGGATGTGATATGCTCCATAACTCCTGCAGGGACCTCAACCCGTACGCCCATATCAACAGGGTTATTGGAGATGCTTAGGCCCAGCCTCTTTGATTCCTCATAAAACCAGGGCGACCCTTCCCTGCCTGGACCACAGATTATGTAAGGAGCATAAAAACTTTCACCATTATCCGTAAGAACACCCTTTACTATGTTCTTTTCCACTATAATTTCTTTAATTGCTGTACGGAACCTGACATCTGCTTTCACTTCCAGGGAACGCTTCATTTCTGCCAGAATGCTAAAACAATTCTCTGTCCCAAGATGCCTGATAGGGGCGGGAATAAACTGCAGCTCCGAAGCTTCAGCAAGACTAAGGATATTTTTAACCGATTGTGGGTCGTCTCCAAATAAAAGCTGTGGAGCGCCGTAAGAAAGAAATGTTTGATCAACCCTATCAATTAATTCTCTGGTCTTTTCTTCTCCTGCATAATCCTGTAAAAAGCCACCAAAACTCGTGGTTAAAGTCAGCTTCCCATCGCTGAAAGCCCCCGCTCCGCCCCATCCATTTAACACAGAGCAGGGCTTACAGTAAAGACACCGGCCTTCCTTCTTTAAGCAAAATCTGTCCTTTAACTCCAGTCCTTTCTCCAGGATTAAGATACAATATCCTTTTTTTGCCAAAGATAGGGCAGAAAAAATCCCGGAAGGCCCTGCTCCGATAATGATAACATCATATTTCTTTTTCATACTACCATCCTCAATCATGCTTTTTAACTCTACCAAAATAAAGGCCCATTTGTCAAATATTACTACTTATACCATCCATTATCTTAAAGCTAGACTGCGCCTTTCTGTTGTTTCCCCTGGTAGGACACACTTACAAATTTATTAAAGTTATCCTTAAAGTAAAGCTCAACTTTCCCCGTGGGACCGTTTCTTTGCTTTGATATAATGACCTCAGTGATATGCTTGTTCTCAGTATCAGGATTATAGTAGTCATCCCTGTAAATAAAACCAACCAGATCGGCATTAGCTTCAATGCCTCCTGATTCCAGTAAATCACTTAAAATTGGCCTTTTATCCTGACGCTGTTCCACTGCTCTGCTCAACTGTGAAAGAGCTATAACAGGACAGTTCAGTTCCTTAGCCAACGCTTTAAGAGAACGGGAAATACTCGATATCTCCTGCTGCCTGTTTTCAGATTTGTCAGGCCCTCTCATGAGCTGCAGATAATCAACAAATATTGCGGAAAGGCCTTTCTCCATTTTTAGACGGCGAGCCTTGGCGCGCATTTCCATCACAGATATAGCTGCAGCATCATCAATATACAAAGGCGCCTCCGAAAGAGGCCCTACCGCCTGCGTTAGGCGGGGCCAGTCATCAGAGGAAAGAAAACCCCTGCGGAGTCTCTGGGAATCAATTTCAGCATAAGCACAGAGGAGTCTCTGAGCCAGCTGTTCCCTGGACATCTCCAGGCTAAAAAATGCTACAGGTTTCTTTTCATTAACGATAATATGATGCGCCATGTTCAGGGCAAGGGTAGTTTTCCCCATGCTGGGACGGGCAGCGATAATGATAAGATCAGATTCCTGCAAGCCAGAGGTGAGATTGTCCAGATCAACAAACCCTGTTGATAAGCCTGTGACACCACCCTTTCGTTCATAGAGCCTTTCCAGTTTCTCAAATGTTTGTTCCAGAGCCTCCTTCAGATGGACAAAACTTTTTATGTCCTTGCTCCTGGCGATATCGAAAATCATCTGCTCCACTTTATCCATAAACTCTTCAATGTTTTCCATATACCCGTAACATTTACCTACAATGTCCGTTGATGTATGTATTAAGCGTCGCAGAATTGACTTCTCCTTAACGATATCGGCATAATACCTGGCGTGGGCTGCAGTGGGAGTCATATTGGCCAGAGAAGCCAGATAGGCTGCGCCTCCAGTCTTTTCCGTTAAATCTCTATTTTCCAGTTCTTCACAGGCAGTGACAAGGTCTACCGGTTCTCCCCTGTTGGAAAGATCTATCAGGGACCGAAATATATTTTGATGGGCTTCACGGTAAAAATCACCGGGAGACAGTATTTCTCCAGCTTCAATAAGGGCGTCCTTATCTATTAGCATGGAGCCAAGGACAGATTGCTCAGCCTCAATATTTTGCGGAGGTATCCGCTGGGCAGTCTCACTCATTCTTAACTCTCCCCGGAAAGGACAAATGAAAGGATCTCCTCCACATTGTCCACATAATTAATTGTAATGTCATCCAGCAAAGAAGGCAGTTCACAAAGGTTTTCCCTTGGCAGGAACACTTCCTTAATACCGGCTATTCTGGCACCATAGAGCTTTTCAACTAGGCCTCCCACAGGTTTAATATCACCCTGCAATGAAAGCTCTCCGCTTACAGCCACATCCTGACGTAAAGGAATATTCTTCAAAACGCTGTAAAGAACTAAAAAAAGTGCTGTTCCTGCAGAGGGGCCCTCAATATTAGCGCCTCCAACAACATTGATATGCAGATCATATTCACTGATATCCAATCCTGAAATCTTGCGCAGCACGGAAGCAGCATTAAAAACCGAATCACGGGCCATAACCCCGGCAGCTTCATTAAAACGTATTTTTCCTTTACCTGCCTGGGCGGCAGGAAACGATACAGCTTCTATCTCTAAAACTGTGCCTAAATATCCGGAGGCTGCCAGACCATAAATTTTCCCCACATGTTTTTTTGTTGTCTCTTTAAGTAAACCCAGTGGCACCAAGCGGTTACTTTGAATGACTTCCTTCATATTCTCGTTAGTAATAACAATGTTCTTCTTTTCACTGGCCGACAAGCTTTTATTTTTCTCTCCTGACAGGTTATAGAGGCTAAGGCCATAAGCATCTGCCAGCAGATTAACTGCTCCCCGGCCCTCACTGGTATAGCATGAGATCGTCTCAGCCGCTTCATTGGAAATCTCGACCCCTAGCTTTTCGGCAGAATTAATTACTATCTTTTTTATATCTGCAGGGGAAAGAGGCTCAAAAAATACAGCGCTGCACCTGGATCTTAGTGCTGAGGAAATCTCTGGAGATGCTTTTGTAGTGGCACCGATCAGGATAAAATCTGCGGGTGCCCCTTCCTCAAAATACTTATGAATATATTTTGGCACCTGAGGGTCTGTCGGATCATAATAGGCAGAGTCAAAACGAATTTTTTTATCCTCCAGCACCTTGAGAAGTTTGCTTTGTAAATGAATGTCCATTTCCCCTATCTCGTCAATAAAGAGAACACCCGTGTGCGCTTCGGTAACCAGGCCCGGCTTGGGTTCGGGAATACCTCCCTCACTTAGCTCCTTTCTGGCTCCCTGATAAATTGGATCGTGAACAGAACCTAAAAGAGGATTGGTAGTTTCCCGCGGATCCCAGCGCAGCGTAGTAGCATCCACTTCCACAAAGGGCGCTTCCCTGCCAAAAGGAGTATGAGGAATATTTTTTGCTGCCTCAAGGGCTAACCTTGCTGCAGCCGTTTTCCCCACTCCGGGAGGGCCGTAAATAATAATATGCTGGGGAAATGGGGAGGCTAATTTTGACATTAAGGCCCTAATCCCCCTCTCCTGTCCAACTACTTCCTGAAGAGATGCAGGACGTAAAAACTCCATAGCCGAACGGGAAAGACTTGTAGAATGCATTTTTTCAAGCATGGCGTATTTTTTTAGCGTCTGGGGATTCTCTGGCCCCCCTTCTTCTTTTAAAAGCTGCCTTTTTACATCCCTGATGTATTCCTCGTGCCGATCCTGCAATTTTAAAGATATTTTCTGCTCCATAGACTCATCCAGCGTCCGACGAGCCAGCATATCTGCTGTCTGTTCCTCAAGGTTATTCAGGATAGAAGGTATCTCATGAAAAAAAGGCATATCGTCCAGTGTTGGATCTTCAAAGATAATTTTTTGAAGGCCTAACACTTTCTTCTCTAATTTGTTTGACTGTATAAAAGAAAGTGCCTCAAGTTTTGTTGCCTTTAAAATAAGCTTGTCGGCACCATAAATATCTTTTAACAGATCGTAAAAAGCATTAACTCGTTTTTTTAGTCCGTCCCTGCTTTTTTCAGAAAAACCAGGGCGCAAACTTTTCTGTGTTTTCTGCATTATTAACGGGCAGGTAATTCAGAGCCTGTGTAAAATCACCCGCCGCCTCCTTTCTAAACAACAATTTCCATTACTCCGCCTTTTCCACCAGGACATTTATGGGAACCGATACTTGAGGATGTAATTTAACCTGAATACTGTAGCTTCCCAGTGCTTTAATATTCTCCGTAAGGTCAATCTTTCTTTTATCAATTTTTATGCCTGAGGGTGATAAAGCCCCAGCGATATCGGCAGAAGTAACGGAACCAAATAAACGCCCTTCCTCCCCCGACTTAACTTTTATGATCACAGTTTTCCCCGAAATTTTTTCGGCAAGATTTTGAGCTTCTTTTACCTCCCTTGCTGTTTTTTGCACCTTCGTCTCTTCACGCATTTTTAAATCCTTAAGACGCCCTGGTGTTGCTTCATAAGCTATGCCGTTCGGAATAAGGTAATTACGGGCATAACCTGACGCCACTTCTTTAATATCACCTTTTTGACCTATATTTGGAATATCCTTGATAAAGATAACTTTCAATTTATGCACTCCTTTCTTTTATCTGGAAACTATGTGCAGAATATTAAAAAATTAGACTTTATGGCTTTCCCTATAGCGCAGGAATAACAAAACATCTTCAGAAGGTATACCATGTTCATGGCTTTCCGACTCTTTAAGATAAATTCTCGCCTTGTCATTAACCCCCTGGTCCAATCGGGTAAAGCTTATACCAATCTTACTGCCAAGAATATAGCAATAGATCACCAGCTCACTTAAAGCTTCATGGATCATTTTTTCAGGACCGTTATAAAGTGCCCGAAAAAGCTGAGCTATCCATTTTAAAATCCCGTATTTAAGGCGCTCAATCAGACGGATATTCTTAATTATATCATCATCCACAAGCCATCCTCCTTAACATAGAATTCTATGTTAAAAACAAATTTCCTGCCCCTTAAGCAGTTGGAAGTAAATTCCCCCGTGAAGCGAAAAGCGGCAGCTCTTCACAGAGCCACCGCCGTTCTTTTACTCGGAGGTATAAGGCAGCAGAGCCATCTGCCTGGCCCTTTTAATAGCTGTGGTTAATTGCCTCTGATGTTTTGCACAGTTACCTGAAATCCGCCGGGGTAAAATTTTCCCCCGTTCGGTTACAAATCGGCGCAGCCTCTCGCCCTGTTTATAATCAATATAATCCACCTTATCAACACAAAAATTGCATATCCTTTTTTTACCTTTACGTTTCTCCTTACGCATCGTTGAGCAGCCCTCTTTGCCGACCAATACTTTCGGCTAATCCAGTCCTTTAGGGCCGACGATTCCTCCTTCCTGGCTTCTTCATTTTTAATGAAGGTTTATTAAAAGGGAACATCTTCATCCTTAACATCTAAATCTTCTGCTGAAAAAGCATCGTAATTGTCCGCTGAATTTTCAGCAACATTTTTCTTACCATCAAGAAAGCGAACATCCCTGGCCACAACATCAACAGCTGTACGTTTATTCCCTTCTTTATCCTCATAGGAGCTAACCTGTAGTTGTCCATCCACAGCAACAAGCCTGCCTTTGGAAAGATTGTTTGCACAAGTCTCAGCCAGCTTACTCCAAGTCACAATCCTAATAAAATCTGTTTCTTTTTCTCCTTTTTGATTAAAAAAAGAACGATCCACCGCAAGGGTAAAATTAGCCACCGCAGTCCCTGCAGAAGGAGTATATCGCAGCTCAGGATCGCGTACCAGGCGTCCGATCAAAATGACTTTGTTCAACATCAAATTCACCCCATTTAAAGTAATACTCCGGTTACAACAGATTTATCTACAAAAAAAGATAACAAACAGGTTACTCCTCTTTGCTATCATCTTTGACTTCCGGGACTTCGACTTCCGGGACTTCGACTTCCGGGACTTCGACTTCCGGGACTTCGACTTCCGGGACTTCGACTTCCGGGACTTCGACTTCCGGGACTTCG
>JAUSPO010000022.1 GCA_030656575.1 Bacillota bacterium | reverse complement strand
ATCCATCCATCTTTGACTCATCGGAAGGGAAGAGATATTTGGCATATTTATAAACGTTTTCACACATTTTTAAATCCATTTACTTCACCCCAATACGCTACATACTCCTTGCTCACGAGGACGGATTGTCCGCTTTTACGCGTGATAACATTTTTGTCGTTGTAGATTAACATATACAGCGTTCCGGCACGACGCTCATGAGGTAATAACGAGGGGATAGCGTCTTCCGGCCTTTTAATTGTTTCTTCGGCCCTCTCCATTTGTTGGTCGTAAACCTTTTGTCCCGTCTCCTCGGTGATTTGCCGGATTAAGGTTCGACTAATCTGAAGCCCCATCAAATATTCAAAACCTTGCTCTGCTGCTTCGAATGAGGGGGCCATTTGACCCGCAAAAGCAATTTTTGCGGTCATTTTTGGAGTAACTTTATGTTCATCGTCCATGCCCAACATCAGGTCCAGCGTGCTGAAACCAATCCCGCAGAAACGACAATGATACCAGGTCCGTTTTAATACAACCCGGCCTTTTGTGGTTAGAAACGCTATTTGTGCCGCTTTTTTGTTGATTTTTGCTTTGCGTTTGCACAGGGGGCATTGGCAGTTTTTTTTCACCGTCTTCTTCAGATATCACCCCGGTTGCTATATTTCGAAGTTCTTCATTAACACTATCGACTACATGGGATAATTGCTCTTCTAAATTATGCAAACTTAATTTTCCTTCCCGGTAAAGTTGTCTCAAGTTTTCCTTATATTGTTCAACCAACCCCTTGATCGTTTCATCATGTTTACCTGTTTTATCGCTCATGTGATCAGCTCCTCTTAAAAAATAATTCTGATCACATTGTATTTTATTGGGTCTGCTTTGTCCAGTACATTAATATTATTTCCATTTACTGGTTCACGAAAAGAAATTACACCCGAATACGACATGGTACGTGCAATTCCATTTCGTATGTGATAGGCTCGAACTGTCCATAAATGCCCTCCTTTGCTTTAGTGACGAGGGGACGGGGTTGTTGACAACACTTCCAATCTATAATTAGGGATTTTTATCTAAAGCAGCAAAAAAGAAGAATACAGCCTTTCAATCAGACAAATAGAGAGTCTAACAGGGAAAAATAGGGGAATTATTTTTAAAGCATAAAGGTGACAACAACCCCGTCCCCTCGTCACTCCCTGGGAATTATTTTTCATGCATAAGGGGAGAACAAATGATCGATTTTAAAGAAGTGGAAATAGACGATAAAAACTGGATAGATCCGCTGCTTGCTGCAGCAGATATGCGGGGCAGTCAACATAATTTTACCAATATATTTACATGGTCAGTAATCTTTAATTACCGTGCAGCAGAAGTGGGGGATTATCTGGTAGTTAAAGGAAGCATGTCGGATGGCGCACCGTTCTATCTTTATCCGGCAGGCCAGGGTAATCTTAAATTGGTTTTTGATGCAATGAGAGAAGACTCTGTAAACTGTGGGCATGAATTTATTTTGTTAGGGTTGTTTCCTGAAAATAAGGTTGTGCTTGACATTTTGTTCCCCAGTAGTTTTACATATACTGAGATGCGGGATGGCTTTGATTATGTTTATCATTTAGACCAGTTAGTCACTCTGGCGGGTAGAAAGTTTAGTGCTAAACGGAATCATATCAACCGTTTTAAAAAGAATTATAATTGGGCATTTGAACTGATATCTCCTGAAAATCTGGCTGAGTGCTGGGAGATGAATGTAGAGTGGTGTAAAGCCCATGGCTGTGATGAAGATGTGCAGCTTACAAATGAATATTGCGCTGTACGCCGTTGTTTTGAGAATTATACAGAACTGGATTTAGAGGGTGGACTTCTTCGTATAGAAGGGAAGGTTGTGGCTTTCACTATGGGCGAAAGGCTGAATTCAGACACCTACGATATTCATATTGAAAAAGCTTTTGATACCTTTCATGGCGCTTATCAAATGATCAACCGTGAATTTGCTGCACTGGTTCAAAAAAAATATCCAGAACTGATCTATGTTAATCGTGAAGAAGATATGGGTTTCGAAGGATTAAGAAAAGCTAAATTATCTTATTATCCGGTTAGAATGGAAGAAAAATATATAGGTAAATTTGTGGGATGAAACCTATTGCATTTTGCATTTTAGTGAGGGGGGAATCACAGCCAGGGGGACGTTTCGTTTGGCGCAGCCAAAATAGGGATTTTTAGATAACCATGAATTATGGCACTTGATTATTCATAATAATATGATGTATAATAATTATGAAAGGAGTGATGAGGATGCGTACGACATTGAACATCTCAGAAAATATCATTAGGGAAGTGGAAAGACTCTACAAAACAGGCAGCCGTTCCAAATCGGTTGAAAATGCTTTGGAAGATGCTGTTCGTCTCAAAAAAATAAAAGATTTTATGGCTTTAAAGGGAAAACTTGATATAGATGAAGAATCAATTAAAGCACTCAGGGAGGCGGAGTTAAGAGAAAATGAAGATCATAGTTGATACTTCTATATGGATAGATTATTTTAAGGAAAAGGCTGAAATAGTATCATTTATTGAAAGAGAGCTTTTGAACGGGACTACTTATATTGTAGGGCCGGTTGTTTCAGAACTTTTACAAGGAGTAAAAACAGAACGAGAGTTAGATGGGCTCCTTGGTTGTATAGATGCTGTCCCATTCATTGAATCCAGCATTGTAGATTGGCGATTAGCTGGCTCAATTTCATTCAGGCTAAGGAAAAAAGGTTTGACAATCCCCTTGACAGATTTATTAATTGCGGCCATTTCTATTAACAATAAGTCTTACGTCTATTCCCTGGATCATCACTTTGCTCTTATTCCTGATGTCCTCCTATATAAAGATGATCGAAATTAGACTGGCCAATAAGGGTGAAATAATCCGGCAGAAAGAAATATGGCGGGCTAGTTTTGGTGATAATGAACGTTATATTGACTTTTACTATGCCAATCGCTACCGGGAAGAAGAAACATTGTTATTGCTGCAAGATGAAAGGATCGCAGCAATGTTAACCATGCTGCCGGTCAAGATCTTCGTTTCTGATTTGCGAAGTTATAATTCTACCATGCTATACGCAATCGCGACAGATCCTAACTACCAGCTTCAAGGATTTGCAACCCGGTTACTGGAGTATGCTCACCATTATCTGCAAGGGAAAAATAATATTTTTACCCTTCTTGTCCCTACCACCAAACAGTTATTTGACTTTTATGGCAAACAAGGATACCAGAATGGTTTTTATATTCGGGAGGCTTTATTGACTCACGAGAAAATCCAAAGCTTTCAAATCACTGAAACCTGTCGCTGTAGCATTTCCGGCATATCACCCCAAGAGTATATCAAGAGAAGAGAGAAACAACTGAAGGGAAAACTGTTTGTTTCTTATAATGAAGAGGATATTTTATACCAGAAAAAACTATCAATGCAATCCAATGCTGATATCTTTGGGATTGATTTTAAAAAAGCAGAGGGTTGTGCCATCATAGAAAGAATGATGAATACGAACAAAGCAGTGATCAAGGAACTTTTGGTTCCTGAGGAGCTTACCCTTCTAGCTATGAAACATCTAGCTCAATTGCTGCAAGCTAAGGAATATCTAATCCGTACCCCCGCCTATTTAGGTCAACGGTTAGACGGTTCTGTACATCCCTTCGGTATGATTAAGGCCACTCATGAAACTGATCTGGTAACAATCCCTGAGGATTTGGGATACTTGGGTATTGCATTTGATTGAAATAGTATTCCGGGCATAAAGGAATTATTTTGGAAAGGGTTGACACTCCACGCGGCTAAAGCCGTGGGATTCTTGGGTGATTAAACCGAAGTGCATTTCTGCTATCGGAGTATGACCCCAAGTTCAGGGCTGTGCCATCAGCCCGTCCTAGTCCAGTGCATATAGCAGACTAGGCTGGCAGACAATGACCATCTGCCACAGGCATTGCTCAATATTGTTTTATTATAGCGTCTTGTGCTTGACGACTTCAAATGTTTTACGGGCAGAAAGCGACTTTAGTCTGCCCAACCGCCTACATTTGCTATTTTCAAAGAGCAACATGCCTAACCAAATTATACCACGAAAACAAGCTGAACGCAACGAAGGCCGCCTTCATCCAGCGCTGAAGCATAAACAATTTTAACAGCGCCGCAAAAGCCAGCATATAACATATATGGATATTTAAGTTGTTCCATCAAGCTAAAGTGAACCCAGCACCTGTTGTTTTTTTGAATCTTTGCCTTGATGAGCAGCATCACATAATTTTAAAAGGAAAAAAGGACATAGAGATTCCGTCCTCCTGTCCTAAGGCAAGCACTTTTCGTTTCACTTAGGCGTTATTCTAAGCGGAGTTGATGTTTTTTTGTCAGCAACGCGCTAATCCGTGTCGTATCCAGCCACGGACCTTTTAAAGTTTCGA
>JAUSPO010000014.1 GCA_030656575.1 Bacillota bacterium | reverse complement strand
TTATGGCCATTTTTTGGTCGACTTAATGCGTAGTCGAGGTTTGTCTGAACATGACGTACTAGCCAATACCGGACTCACCATGGCGAAACTGGCAGAACATGACCGACATATTTCCGGTGGCCAGCATGCGCTGATACTGGGAAATGCCTTGCGGCTAAGCCAAGACCCGGGCATCGCCTACGAGATTGGCCTAGCCAGCCAGCTCACCAAACATGGTTTTATTGGCTTTGGCCTAATGAGCTGCGCCACCGTGCGTGACGCCTTGAGTTTAAGCCAACGCTTTTTAAGCGCGCGGGTGCCACTTTTTCATCCGGATATTCGCCAAGAAGACGATCAGATTGTGGTCGAGATGCAAGCAACCAAACCCTTAGGTGATTTGTATCAGGCCATTTATGACATGGTGTTGGTCGAGTTATGTTGTCTGTTTGGCCGGCTGATTCATGGTGGCAACACGCCCTCAAGCTGGTTAAGCGAAATCTGGGTGCCCTACCCCGAACCCAGTCATTACGCTCGTTATAAAGATCGGCTGCCACGCTTTCGCTTTAATCAAGTTAGCCCACAAATTCGCTTTCCCGTCACTTTGTTAGACACACCTATTGCCTCGGCAAACCCGGTCACGGCGCAGATTGCAATTGCCCAGTGTGAACAAGAAATGGCACAAATGGTGCGTGGTGAAATGAGCATCAGCATGCAGGTCAGCGACATTTTGCAGCGCCATCGCGGCCAGTACCCAGACTTAAATACCCTTGCGCAAATTTTATATATGTCGGAGCGCACACTAAAACGCCGGCTACAGGCAGAAGATCAAAGTTATCAGCGCCTGCTTGATGCCACGCGTTATCAGCAAGCCTGTGATCTGCTGCGTAATAACACACTCTCGGTAGAGGCCATTGCACAGGCTTTGGCGTATCAAGATCCGGCCAACTTTACCCGCGCTTTTCGCAAATGGAGTGGCTTATCACCGCGAGATTGGCGACGCGAACATGATCAGACCAAACCAAAAATGGCCTGAATTGACAGCTTTTTGGCGCAACACGCCCTCACGCCACCAGCCAGCAAGCCCTACTCTGGTGGTGAACTCATAGAGGAGGCTATTAATGAACGCCGCTATCAAACCTGAACTGCTCACCGATGAGCAAAAGTCGATTCATATTCGCGACACCGTGTTAGCTGCTGGTGTGGCACTGCGCGAACGTCACCCTTGGCTGAAACATCAAGACTTCATTGGTGCCAGCATCATGGCGCTGTCCCTGTTAG
>JAUSPO010000012.1 GCA_030656575.1 Bacillota bacterium | reverse complement strand
AGCTGGGCATAGGCCAAACAGAGGAACTGATCATAACAGGGAAACCTTCTGACCCGGTGATTGCCCTCGTATTTTTTAACGAATTTGTCAAACTCATAACGTGGCAGATGCTCCAGTACCTGTGCGAAAACCGTTTTCCCTGCATTCATCGGCAACCCTCCCTCCCATTGATGGGAAGAAGGTACAGGCCAGAACGCGCAATGTAAATTCAAATCGGAAAAAATGAAAATGGCTCATTTACTTTCCAATATCAACATATTACATGGTGGTCAGCTAACTTTAACCGGACAGCCGTGGTAAAGGGTATAAAAATATAAGGATTGATGGTGACCCTAATGAGGGTGATTATTTAATTAAAGGAAAAATTACAGAACTATCTGGTGGCAATAAGCATCAAAGGATCTGGCTAGGCTTCGGATACGGTGGCACGATTGCAAGTGCTAGAGGTGAAATTATTAACCTGAAAAAATCTAAAACTTTGATTGACTTCAATATAACTAAACAATCGAACTGGACTTATTCAAATAACGAAGCTGCGATTAGAGAGAATATTTATGAAATAGCTGTAGAGTTAGTAAACAAAGCTCTTGAAAAACCTTAATAATAGTTTTTTATTTTAATTGTTGAATATTTACTACTTTACAGCCTTGATCACCTCGATACACTTTATGCATTGAAAATTAATGGAAGCAAAAAATCATATAACCATTTAATCCAGCCGACCGCAGAATCGCGTCGGCTGATTACGGCGTTAAGCTTTATGAATGAATGTCAGGAGATGCCATGCTTTTTTTTAAACAAAAGAAGTTTAATGAAATTCCAGATAAATTATTTGCAACAGCATCATTATGTGCCTCAGATTTGTTCAACTTGCTAGAACCAAAAAATGAAAAATTGATTGTATTTGAAACTATAGTTTACATAGCTTTTCGCATTGATTTAGCAATGGTAAAAAACCATCTTCATGATGCGCAAAGAGCTGAACTACTGAAGGCTATTTGGCGCAGAGTTGGTAATTATTATGGTGACCTTGCAAAAGATGGTGAAATTCATGAAGCCCTTAATGACAGAATGGATCAATATGGGATCATTGTTAGAGAATCATCTAGTGATGAAATATGGAAGCGTTTGCATAAAATATTAAAACAATTACTTTTTCATGCCTCACAACGTGAATGCTTATTTAAATGGAGAATGGGCGTCGGCCCAATACTTATAGTAGACATTAGAGAAGAAATTGCTTTGCAGACGCTCTTGACCGATTTAGAGATAGGGAAAATAATCCCTTTTGAAGCTGATTGTAATAAAATATTCACTGCAATGGCCACAAAGTAAAAAATGAAAACAAAGATAAAAAAACGCTTAACCCGTCGCTCCAGCCGATCGCTAAGCTCCGGCTGAGCTTTTCGTTCTGCCAACATAAAACAAGGAGGATAAAGAAGATGAAAATCCGAAACATTAACGGGACATCTGACAACACCTGCAAATGTGGTTCGTGGCTTAAGCATTGGGAGAACTTCAGCAGCCAGACAAGACCATCCTACTGCCCAGCCTCTGGTTGCATGAACAAAGACTTGGTTGGTGCACACGTCCAGAAGGGCGGTGGCAGCACGGATCAGAAGTGGTACACCTACCCGCTCTGCGCAAAACACAACAAGCACACTGGCGAACTCGAGGTGTCTGATACGTACAAGCTTGTATCGGCCAACAAGAAAGAAACGTGCGAGAAGTAGTTTGGCAGAACAACCGCGTCAACCTGACCGGGTATTGCCAGCCGCTTCGCGTCCGTCAATCCCCGGCAGGTTACGCAGTGCGTTATAAAAGGGGGAAGACAATGACGAAGAGGTTTACGTTTTTAGTAGTAGTGGCAATGCTCTTGACTGGCTGTGGTGCAAATATGATCCGGGTTCCAGGAGAAACATCACAGTATGCGCCACTGAACGATAACCCCAATCGTGGTGTCATAAGTTACAGAGCAAACGGTCCAAAGTGGGCCGTCAAGGCACGGCTTGAAGACGCATACAAACAAATGTACGAGGCATGCAACGGGAAATATATTATCATTAACGAAGACTCACAAATAGCAGGTGCGGTATGATGGACCCCGAAATTTGGACAGTGTGCTAAGTTACACTTGGGAGTAAAAAAGAGGAGGACCAAGTGGAAAATTTAAGGAGGAAGCACACACCGTCATTTAAGGCCAAGGTTGCCTTGGAGGCGATCAAAGAGCAGAAGACATCGGCGGAGCTGGCCAGTCAGTACCAGGTTCATCCCAATCAGATTCGGAACTGGAAAGCTACGGCCACCAAGGGATTCATTGATCTTTTTACTGACAAGAGAAAGAACCGGGATCAGGATCGGGAAGAACTGATCCAGGAGCTTTACCGCCAGCTTGGCCAGTTGAATGCCGATCTCAACTGGCTTAAAAAAAAATCTGGACTTAAGTCATAAAGAGAAGTTACTGCTCATTGACAAAACGAATAGCGAAACGTCCATCAGCCATCAGGCCGAGCTTCTTGGAGTATCCCGATCCAGCATTTACTATGAGCCGGTGGTGGGTGAATATGACCTTCTGCTGAAGCTTCTGATTGACAAGCAGTACACCCTGACGCCGTTTTACGGTTCACGGAAAATGACCGAGCAACTCAGACGGGACGGGTACATGGTCAATCGGAAGCATATTCAGCGGCTGATGAGGGAAATGGGTTTGGAGGCCATCTATCAGAAGCCCCGCTTAAGCGAGCCGCATCCGGGACACAAGATTTACCCTTACCTGCTCAGGAACGTCGTCATTGATCGAAAGGATCAGGTTTGGGCTACCGACATCACCTATATCCCTCTTGCCAGAGGTTTCATGTATCTGGTGGCGATCATAGACTGGTGGAGCCGCTATGTCCTTGCCTGGAAGACATCTACAACACTGGATACGGCATTCTGTCTGGAGGCGCTGGAAATGGCCCTTGAGTTTGGGAAACCGGAAATATTCAATAGCGACCAGGGGGCCCAGTTTACCAGCAATGCCTTTACCACAAGGGTCAAGGATAACGGGATTGATATCAGCATGGATGGCCGGGGACGATGCATGGACAACATCTTTACGGAGCGCTTGTGGCGATCCCTGAAATATGAGAATGTCTACCTCATGCATTATGAGACAGTACCTGAGGGAAGAGACGGAATCGATTCCTACTTCGGTTTCTATAACGATCACCGTCTTCACCAGGCGCTGCAATATCGAACACCGGCAGAAGTCTATTTTCAAAGAGCGAGATGAGGGACTTTATGGCTTTCGACCGGGTTACCCACCGCCAAGTCCCCCCCCCCGCCATGCTCCGCGAAAGGGCCGCGGGCGGGCAGGACTTGGCTATGG
>JAUSPO010000009.1 GCA_030656575.1 Bacillota bacterium | reverse complement strand
CAAGCGATGTGGCCATGAAGGTAACAACCGATGCAGTGCAAATATTCGGGGGTTATGGATACACCAGGGAGTTCCTGGTAGAAAAATATATGAGAGATGCTAAAATAATGCAGATATTTGAAGGCAGCAATCAGATTCAACGAATTGTAATTGCCAGCCATGTCATAGAAAACAATGGTTAAAATAAGCTTCTAACAGGCTCTCAGGGAAAATACTCAAGAAGGAATTGAAAGGGAAGTAAGGCAGTATGGCAGGATAATGCCCTACATTCACACAAATCGTTAAGCCGATGTTCTTTGGTGTAGGGAAATAAGCAGTAAGTCTGGCAATATAGATTTAATTATTAGTCCATTGAAAGTATAGCGGCAGGAGTTTTAGCAGGAGTTCAAGAGGGCCCTGTCGAAGATTAATATTACACATACTACTATAGTCTATAATAAGGTGCATAAAAATGGGGCAAATATTATCCAGCATAGAAGTAATTCTGCTCAGTATTGTTAATGAAAAACCTTCATATGCTTATGAAATTGATAAAACTATTGATTTAAGAGATATGAGGAGATGGGTCAGGGTCGGGGTGGCTTCTGTCTATCAGGTGTTGAAGAGATTAGAGGGAAAGAAATTAGTTTACTCACAAAAAGAAAAGGAGGGAAGAATGCCGGAAAGGAAAAGGTACTATGTTACAGATAATGGTAAAGCGGCACTTGTTGAAGCTTCAAAAAGGCTTCTTTCCAGCATTGAGTGGCATTACCTGGACCTTAATGTTGGGTTGGAAACCTCTGATATTTTAACCCCTGGGGAAATAGCAGGTTGTTTAAAAAAAAGGCTTGCCAGAGTCCAATCAAACAAGAAAAGATTAAAAGAGATCTATTCAGCAGTAAATGATACGGTATTTAAGAAAAGATCAGTTATTAAAAATCTAATCATTTTCCGTGAAGCAGAAGAAAGGTTTTTGCTTGAATTTCTTCAAGAATTATCTAATGTGTAATTATTATTTTGTTGAGAGGATATAAAGGAGGTGGCTTAAGGTGTATTTGAATAATTTTGAATATTTTGCTCCAAAAACGCCAGGTGAAGCACTGGATTTGGTTGGACGCATGGGGAATAAGGCCAAAGTGCTGGCCGGTGGAACAGATTTAATAATTATGATGAAAGAAAAAATGATTCAGCCGGAATATTTAATCGACATAAACAATGTAAAAGAATTTAAAGGTATTTCCTATGAGCCAGGTAAAGGTGCCGTGATCGGTGCAGCCACAAAAATTTCTGAGCTTGAGTATTCCCCAGTAATTCGGGATAAGTATTTTGCTCTTCATCAGGCGGCGGGTGAGTTGGGCTCAGTTCAGGTAAGAACGATGGCCACTATTGGTGGTAACAGCTGCCATGCTTCGCCAGCGGCTGAGACTCCCACACCTCTGGTTGCCTTTGGTGCTAAGGTTGTAATCAGCAGTGTTTCCGGGGATAGGGAACTGCCACTGGAAGAATTCATTTTGGGTAATCGAAAAAACGCCCTTGGGGAAGGGGAATTACTTACACAATTTATCCTGCCGGAGCCTGCTCCAAAATCTGCCAGTCGTTACTGGTACATCGGCCTCAGAGACGCCATGGAAATCGATGCGGTGAATATGGCCGTCAACATAGTGCTGGAGAATGATGGCCGGACGGTTAAAGAACTCACGCTCGTGATGGGATCTGTTTCTCCAAGGCCATTGGTATCAGTAGAAGTCCCGGGCATCCTGGTGGGGAAAGAGTTCAACAGTGAATTGGTGGAGAAAGCGGCACAGGCAGCAGCAGGCGAAGCCAAACCAATTTCTGATATACGTGCCTCGGCTGAATATCGTCGTGAAGTAACAGCAGTGCTTGCCCGCAGACTGCTTCAAGCGGCATTTGACGCCGCAAGGGAGGTGTAATTGATGAAACAACTTATTGAATTAACCATAAATAACCGGGTCTATGAAGTGCCTGTCAGCCCAAAAGATTTGCTTGCTGACGTTATCAGGGATAAAGTTAGGCTTACCGGAACAAAGAAGGGCTGTGGGCAGGGTGACTGCGGTGCATGTACTGTGCTGATTGATGGTGAACCAGTGCTTTCCTGCCTGACTTTGGCAATTGCCTGTCAGGAGAAAAAAATTGACACCATTGAAGGTTTAGTAGCAGAAGATGGACAACTCCATCCGATTCAACAGGCTTATGTGGATCATGGAGCTGTGCAGTGCGGTTTTTGCACACCGGGAATGATCCTTACATCAAAAGCACTGCTTGACAGAAATCCCAAGCCAAGCGAGGAAGAAATTAAGCGCGGTATCTCGGGTAATATTTGCCGCTGCACCGGTTATAAAAAAATCGTTGAAGCAATTTTTGCTGCAGGCGAAACAATTTCCACAGCGGGGGTGAAGTAGATGAATAAAGATTTTACCCAGGTAGGAAGAAGTGTGCCCCGGAAAGACGGCCCAATAAAGGTTAAAGGTGAAGCCATTTATACCGGTGATATGGTACTGCCGCGCATGGCTTATGGGAAAATCAAGCGTAGTCCATACGCCCACGCCATTATTAAAAAGATTGATTACAGTAAGGCTCTCGAAATGCCGGGAGTTCTGGCAGTGGTCACTGGAGATGAAGCTCCAAATAAATGGGGAATTGTTCCCCAGACAGCTAACGAGGTAGCACTGGCCGTTGGTAAAGTTCGCTTTTACAATGAAGGAGTGGCCGCTGTTGCCGCCATCGATGAGGAAACAGCTGAGGCTGCCCTTGATCTGATTGAAGTGGAATATGAACCCCTGCCGGTGTTGACTGACCCGTTTGAATCCATGAAGCGGGCTAATGAAGTTCGTATCCATGAAGATGCTCCGGAAAATATCCTGCACTCAGGTGATCAGCTGTTCGGAGACCCGGACAAAGCGTTTGCCGAGTGTACTTATATACTAGAAAGAGAATTCAGCACTTCATACGTAAACCACGCTTTTTTAGAGCCGCATACTTCTCTGGCCAGTTACGATACACAAAGCGGTCAACTTCAGCTGTGGTCGAGCACCCAGGTGCCTCACTACCTGCACACCCAGCTTTCCATCGTTTTAGAAATGCCTATGAGCAAGATTCGTGTTACTGTTCCGGCAGTAGGTGGCGGCTTCGGTGGCAAGGGTGAGGCCAGTTCCTCCGATTTTTGCGCAGCCCTGCTCTCCAGGAAAATTGGCAGGCCGGTCAGAATAGTTTTTGAGCGCAGTGAGGTATTTGCAACGAATAAGGGCCGGCATCCATGTCACATGAAAGTGAAGATTGGCCTCGATAAGGATGGTTATATTCAAGCGGTGGATTTTGACAATACTATGGACGGTGGCGCTTATGCAGGTTGGGGAATTGTGGTAATGTTTTACACGGCTTCCATGATTCACCTGCCTTACAAGGTGCCAAACGCACGGGCCAATGTAAGACGCGTTTATACCAACAAGCCCACCTGCGGTGCCATGCGCGGACTCGGTGGGGTTCAGCCAAGGTTTGCCATGGAATGCATGTTGGACGAAATGGCAGAGATGATCGGCATCAGCCCCTACGAACTCAAAATGAAAAACGCTGTGGAATCAGGCTACCGCAGTGTGAGCAATCTCCACGTTCCCCATACCGAGTACAAGAAATGTCTGCAGACTGCAGCTGAAAGATCCGGTTACCTTGAAAAACATGGTAAGCTTCCATTCGGCAAAGGTATCGGACTGGCAGGCGGTTATTATATTTCCGGCACAGCCTATACCCTTTATCAGTCTTATAAGCCTCATACCACTGTATTGCTCAGGGTTGATACTGAAGGTGGGGCGACCCTTCACTGCGCGGCTGCCGATATTGGGCAGGGGTGCAATACTGTCATGGCCCAGATGGCTGCTGAGGCGCTGGGAATCAGGTATGAAGACGTGCATGTCATCTCCGGTGATACGGAGCTGGGAACTTTTGATCTGGGCAGCTTTGCCAGTCGGTTAACATACGCCTCCGGGGTGGCAATCAAGGAAGCAGCAAAGCAGATAAATGACAAGCTTTTCGAAGTTGCTGCAGGTATGGTAGGCTGTCGGGCCGACCAGTTAGAAGTAAAAGATTGCCGCTTCTTTTCCAAATTTGAACCGAAAAAAACCATTGAATGGGCTAAAGTTGTTGATGTATATACCAACTCTGTTGGGACACTTACTGGTCTCGGTCACTTCTCTCCTCCGCGACTCAAAGGGATTGATCTCACCCGCGGCAAAAGAGTGCAGGGGGCGAATATCGGTCATTCTCCAACATTTGGCTTTAGCTGTCAAATATGGGAAGTGGATGTTGATCTGGAAACCGGCAAGATCCGGGTAGATAAGGTAACGGAGGCCGGGGACTGTGGTCAGGCCGTCAACCCCATGAGTGTGGACGGACAGGTGGAAGGTTCCATTCTTTTTGCCATGGGGCAGGCACTGTATGAAGAAATGAAGGTGGCCCCTGATGGAAAGATTATCAACGCATCACTTCATGATTACAAGGTACCCACTGCCATGGAGCTTCCGGAAATAGATACTACCATAGTGGATAGTTACGATCCCACAGCTCCTTTTGGGGTTAAGGAATCGGGCGAAGGCCCCGTGCAGCCCACTATCCCTGCGATAACCAACGCTATCTACGATGCCATCGGGGTGAGGTTTACGGATCTACCCATTACTCCTGAAAAAGTGCTAAAAGCATTAAAGGAAAAACGGGAGAAAGAAAAATCTGAAGGGAAATAACTATTCACGATTTTAAGCATGGCGACCGGGTATAATATAGAGTTCTATAATTTCAACTGATTTTAATCAGAAATATACACAGGAGGTTATTTTATGGATGTATTTCGTTCCAACACAATTGACGCAGCATTTCGACAGGTTGCGGATCAACAACCGGAAAAAACAGCCATATTGTTTAAAGGAGAGAAAACCACCTTTTCTGAACTGGATATAATGGTGGAAAAAATTGCTGAATATCTTTTCAGCAAAGGACTAAAAAGACAAGAAAGGGCAATTATTTATTTGCCCCACATGCCTCAGTGGGTTGCGATCTGGTTGGCCATGCAGCGCATTGGTGCGGTAGCTATTCCGGTAACTCATTTTTATGGGCACGAAGAACTTGCCTATATTGCAAAAGACAGCGAGACTGGAACCGTATTTTGTACTGACGCAAACCTTGAAGAGGTTATTAAAGCTGCAGCAGATAATCCCTTTAAAAGAATAATTGTTGTGGGAGAAAACTATACACAGGATTCAGTGCAAAACATTGATAAGAATACCACAGAAATAATACCATTTACTGGCATGATCAATGAAAAAACCCCTTCACTTCCCCCAATACAGATTGAAGAGAAGGAAATAGCGGAGATACTTTATACTGGAGGGACTACAGGTTTTCCCAAGGGGGTTCCACTCTCTAACATACTTTTATTAACAGCAATGGATGTAAAAAGATCAGAATATCTTTCACTGACCCCCCCAGGTGAAGGAGTTGCCATCCAGGGTGCGCCTCTTAATCATATCCTTGGTCAGGAAGTGGGGCTTGGCGCTCTTCTTTCGGGGGATACCTTAATCCTGTTGGCCAAAATGGATCTCGATGATTTATTTGCCCATATCGAAAAGTACAAAGTAACCACTTTCTACGGAACTCCCACACTCTGTAGAATGATATTAGAGCATGAAAATTTGGGAAATTATGATTTCAGTTCTTTAGGCTATGTTTTTACCGCTGGAGAAGCTATGCCGAAAGAAGTCGCCAGAAAATGGGTCGATTTCTTTAAAAAACCGACTTATAATGGTTATGGAAGTACTGAAACATGTGGGGGTATTACAGGAATACCTGTGGGTGTTCCTTGCCCTGAGGGTACTGCCGGAAAGGTAGTATATACTAAAAAAATAATGCTAATTAATTCGGATACTCTTGAACCTGTTGCGGCTAATGAACCTGGAGAACTTTTGGTTTCTTCTGAAAACATGGTTACCGGTTACTGGAACAAGCCTGAAGAAACTGCCCTGTATTTTGTAACACTTGATGACAGGCTCTGGTATAAAACCGGCGATATAGTACGCATAGACGAAGAAGGTTGGGTTTTCTTTGTTGACCGTTCCGTGGATATGATCAAGCACAAAGGTTACAGGGTAGCTGCCACCAAAGTAGAAGCAGTACTCTACAAGCACAAAGCCGTAGTTGAATGCTGTGTTGTAGGTGTTCCCGACTCCAAGTTTGGTGAAATAATTAAAGCATTTGTTGTCTTAAAAAAAGGCATGGAAAACGTTACAGAAGAAGAATTGATAAATTGGTGCCGCGAAGGTCTTTCTTCGTATGAAGTTCCTGTCCTGATTGAATTTCGCGATACTCTACCCAAATCAGCTGTAGGGAAAATTCTAAGGAGAAAAGTAAGAGATGAGGAGCGGGCAAAACAGAATACAGCCTAAGGAAAGAAGAGCCGCTTCAAAACCCTATTGAAGTATATGAAGAAAAGCAGTTTGGAGTGACATAGATGGCAGAAATAAAAAGAATAGGTTTTAAAGTTATTGGAACTGTGAAAGAAATAAAAGGTTCATGCAGTGCCGGGCATAGTGTAGGGGACCAGGTCGAATTAAGTATGCACAAAACCGGATCTTTATGCGGGGCATTTTACCATGGTATTTTCCCTTATGTAGTTATGCTGCAGATGGGGGGCAGTTTTCCAAAAGAATGGGGAGACCAGGAATCTATTGAAATGGTATGCATGGATACCTATAATGCAGTCAAGATAGAATTAAAAAGAGTAAAGGGAGAATAATATCTCATCATATTAATTTAATAATATTTACTGTACTATGGTAATAAGATAATTCAGGATTGATTGCCAAATAAGCGCCCTTGATTTCAAGGGCGCTTATTTGATGCAATAAAACATAAAGTTAATGGATAATCACTAATGAGAAGCAAAAAAAGTCCTGCTGCATTATATGCTTGCCAGGCATTTCTTATAAATGGTAAGATAAGGTTGTTATATTTATACGTTTTGAGGTGAAGACAAGTCTTGAAAAAAGTACAAAACAAATACCATTTTTTTTCAATTCCTGATCCGGATAAAAGAATTACTGTCCGGGAATTGCTGCAAAACAGAGCAAGGGAGTATGCAGAAAAAGCCTTTCTTTTTGACCCGGAAAAAGAAAGACAGTATTCTTATCTGCAATTTTATGAATCTGTTAACACTGTTAGTAATTTTTTGTGGAAACAAGGAGTTAGGAAAGACGATAAGGTGTCTCTGTTAATGTCCAATTCGGCAGAATACTTGTTGGCTTTATTCGGAATTATGCAGATTGGAGCTGTTGCCTGTCCTATCAATACCCATTTAAAAGCGGAGGAAATTGAATATATCCTGCAAAACTCAGATAGTATCGCACTTTTTATTTCTCATGATTTGTTACATGTTACACATCGGTTGTCCGCCTGGGGCGATGAAAAAGTACGTTACCTGTTAACGTGGGACCATCAGCTCATGGATACTGAAAAAATTATTTCTGAAATTAATTTACCATTACTTAATCTTGTGATTGCCCTAAAAAAAGAACCCTTGGAACTGCTGCCGGAAATATTGGAAATCGCCTTAGAACCGGATAATCTTGCAGAGATAATATACACCTCAGGAACAACCGGCCGTCCTAAAGGGGCAATGCTGACTCATCACAATTTGATTATCGATTCCTGCTGGATTGCCTACTCTAACCGGCTGCAGGAAAAGGACCGGGCCATGTGTGTGATGCCGCTTTTTCATGTAAACGGCCAGATTGTAACTGTAATGACACCTCTTTACCATGGGGGTAGTACGGTTATTCCCCAAAGATTCAGTGTAACACGGTTTTTCCCGTTAATTGAAAAATACAGAGTGACGTATGTAGGCAGTGTAGCTACGATGCTATCTATGCTTTTAAACAGAGCAGCCGTCGCAGTCAATTCTGATGATAGCAGCTTAAAAATAGTATTTTGTGGTTCGGCCCCTGTTCCGTCAAAAGTCCAGGTGGAATTTGAGAAAACTTTTAAAGTTCCCGTTATTGAAGGTTACGGGATGACTGAAACTACCTGTCGTTCAACCTTTAACCCTTTACCGCCACCAGATGCATTGCAGTTGGGGAAAAATGACGGTTACCGTAAGATAGGCTCCGTTGGTATTCCCCTCGGCAATGAAATAAAAGTTGTGGATGAAAGCCATAACCCTCTTGGCCCTAATGAAGTCGGTGAAATTGTTATTCGTGGTGAGAATGTCATGAAGGGTTATTACAAAAATGCCGAGGCTACTAAAAAAGCCTTCAGCGAAGGCTGGTTTCACAGCGGTGACCTGGGATATTATGACGAAGAAGGGTACTTTTTTATCGTTGATCGCAAAATTGATATGATTATCAGAGGGGGTGAGAATATCTATCCCCGGGAAATAGAAGAGCTGTTGTATAAACACCCGGCTGTGAAAGATGCGGCGTGTATTGGAGTTCCAGACGAACTGTATGGCGAAGAAGTGGTCGCATTTATTACACTAAAGGAAAATAAAAAGGAGGGAGAAAAAGAGATTGTTACTTTTTGTCGCAAGTACCTGGCCGATTTTAAATGTCCAAAACAAATAATGATCATGGAAGAAATTCCTAAAAGCTCTTCAGGAAAGCTCCTGCGCAGGGAACTAAGAGAAATATGGAATAGGAATACTTGATTCTCTCAGCTTTTATAAAAAAAAATATTACCAATTATTGTTCAAAAGTGATAGAATGGTTTAGGAAGTAAAGGATAGTAGCATATTATAGATGATGTATTTTAAAAATACTAATGATAAGTGATGATTCGGTTCGGGATATGGGCTTGTTATTAACTAGATACGATAGGGAGTGTAACTGTTGAAGAAAATTATTCTTATTGAACCAAAGACAAAAAGGGGGCATGTGTACAGTATGGTTCGCATGCCGCGAGTTGGCCTTCCCCTGCTGGGAACCCAACTAAAAGCACTAGGTTATGATGTATCTATTTACACGGCACCAATAACATCGTTACCCTGGGCTAAAATTCTTGAAGCTGACCTGGTGGGAGTATCTACGACTACTTCTACAAGCAGTGAGGCATATCGTATTGCCGGTTATCTTCATTCCCATAATATACCTGTAGTTATTGGCGGCATCCACGCTACTTTTATGCCCGATGAGGCGCTCAGGTATGCTGACTATGTAGTTCGAGGTGAGGCCGATTATACCTTTACTGCACTGATACGTTCCATAGAAGAAGGGAATTTACCCAGAGATATTCCCGGAGTTTCTTTCTGGGATGATGGAGTGCCGGTACATAATCCCTGCCAGGATTACTGGGTGGATGTAGATGATCTCCCTATTCCCGATTTGAACCTTTTCGCTCAGGGTAAGCCCGCCCGGTCTATTCCTGTAATGACTTCTCGCGGCTGCCCTTACAATTGTACTTTTTGCAGTGTTACCCCGATGTTTGGCAGGGGTTATCGCTATCGTAAAACTGAAAAAGTCTTGGAAGAACTTTCCCTTTACAGGGGGCGGAATATATTTTTCTGCGATGATAACTTTACGGCAAATCCCAAGCGGACTAAAGAATTACTTCAGGGACTGTTGGACCATAAAGTCGGTCTAAAGAGATGGGGCGCTCAGGTCCGTGTTGAAGCAACCAGGGATGAGGAATTTTTGGAACTAATGCGCCGTACCGGGGGTGATATCGCTTATATAGGTCTGGAATCTATTAACCCGGCTACCCTTGAGGCTTATAACAAAAAACAAAGCGTGGAAGATATCCGGGAAAGTATCCGCCGCTTCCATGACTATGGTGTAAGGATACACGGAATGTTTGTGTTCGGCAGTGACAGTGACACTGTAGAGACGATCAGGGATACTGTTGATTTTGCCCTGGAAGCTCGTATTGACAGCGTCCAATTCTTGATTCTCACCCCTTTGCCGGGAACTCCGCTTTTTGAGAAACTTGAGTCAGAAGGACGTCTTATTACTAAAGATTGGGAGCTTTACGATGGTCATCATGTTGTTTTTCAGCCTGCAAAGATGTCAGTGGAGCAGTTACAGGAAGAAAGTTTTAATGCTTTTAGGCGTTTCTATTCCATAAAAAACATCTTCCAGAATACTTTGCTTACCGGTTGGGGTTCTTCTCTTTACCGTGGGGTAGGCTGGCTGCTGGTAAAACGTTTTGAAAAACAAAACCGTTGGTATGATCAGATTTTGGAGCGTCTGCAGAGCAGCAGTCCCAGGACAGTGCCTCTTCTTTACAGGCGGATACAGGTTCTAAAGGAAGGAAATCTAGAGCAGGCAGCAGCCGCAAATCATTTAAAAATATATATATCTGAGAATAATGGTATCTTCTATTTGCGCTTGCGTGGTTTTTTAAACCGGCTTACCATGAAGGAGGTTAATCGCAGCATACGGGAAATGGTTCCGAAGTCCTGTTTTCATCTGGTGATTAATGCAGAGGGTTTGAGTTTCTCTGAAAAGTCAGCTAGGTCTTTTACCCGTTTCCTGGAACGTTTGGGGAAGCGTGTCCGTCGTATGCAGTTGATTTACCGTGAGGGTGATGTCCGACAGTCTTTTATGAAAAAATATTCCCTGAAAATTCCCCGTTTTGAATTACTGCCGAACAGAGATAGATAGCTCAATAGTTCATTATCGATTCTCATGTTCATGCGATCTTGTGACACGTTCAACACGTGAAAAATATTTGAAACCTGCCTATTGCGGCAGGTTTCTTTAGATTCTCTCCAACTACCTTTGTTTTTCTTTCAGCATATCAATGAAACTGCCGAGCATACCATCTAGTTCCCGGCCCCTCTGTACGATTTCTTCAGCCATGGTCTCATTTTGTGTCTTAACTAGACTTTGGATGTCTTTTCTTCATTTCTCAGTTGATTCAGCAAATTTTTTCCAATCCAAATTAATCACCTCCTTATAAATTCTTCCCTGAAAGCAATGCTTTTATTTGAAGAACCCTTGAAATATTTCCCGGGAAAGCGCAGAATTCGACCAGATTTTTGTAATTTTCTCATCAGGATTTTTCCCGAAGGAATTGTTTTGGAAGGAATATGACAGCTATAAAGGTGGCAAACTATATTTCAATAATTCATTAACAGAGGAGGTTGCGGCAGTGTTTACTATGGATCTTGACGGGGATTGTGTATGCCCTCGCTGCACGGATAAAGGTGGCTGTAACGGCTGGGAGCCTACTATAGGAGAACATTATGATTATGATGAACGAGAAAGAAACTGTGATACCTGCAGACTAAGCAATTCTTTTGATCTTTATGGTTGTGTCCAATGTTCATTGTGTTTGGATGACGGAGAACAGTAAGTTAGAATAATTCGCACACCTCATAGTAATTAAGGGGCAGTTTTTAATTATAATCCTGCAGGAATTTATTTTTTTTTATGGAAATATATTCTGTAAAGATATTCGAGAGAGAGTGAATGAAATTTGTCTAGTGAACAATCTATGGCAGAGGGAACTGTTTTGAAAATAAAACCTCGTTCTGAATTATACAGGGGTGAATTTACCACAACGGTTTTGGACCAAAAAGAGAAAACCTGGGTGATCGGTATGCCTGAGGTAAAAGGAAAATTTATCCCCCTGCCTGTGGGTACGGTAGTAGAAGTAAGTTTTTTAGATGGTAATAAGCCATCTTTTCAATCTGAGATAGTAGGCAGGAGTTTTATTGGTGGGCGAAATCTCACTATTACCGCTCCATTATCAATCTCCCGAGGTGGAAGGAATGGGAAAAATAAAAGTGTTGGCAGGGTGATTGCTTTCAGCAGTGGAAAAGGTGGGGTTGGTAAAAGCACCATTACCATAAATGTTGCTCTCGCCTTGCAGTCATTGGGAAAAAGATGTTGTATTATTGATGTTGATCTGGGTACTGCAAACGTAGATGTTTTACTACAGCTTAAGACTCCCTATAATCTTTACGACCTTATCTCCGGGGAAAAAGAAATTGAGGATATAATCGTAACTGGCCCTCAAGGTTTACTGTTAGTGCCGGGCGGGTCAGGACTGGATGAGCTTGCGAACTTAAAAGAGTGGCAATTTAGCAGGCTTATATCTGCTTTCAATAAACTTGAGGAAGCAGTTGATTATTTACTACTTGACACAGGCGCAGGCGTATCCCGAAATGTAACAAATTTTCTAATGGCTGCCGATGAGATTGTATTAATTGCTGTCCCGGAGCCTCATGCCATTATGGATGTCTACTCTTTAATTAAAGTATTAACCAGATATGAAATAAAAAGCAGGATTAAGTTAATAGTAAATAAAGTCGAGGAAGAAGAGGAAGCCTATAATGTCTGGAATACTATTAGTTCTGTTTCCAGGGAGTTTCTGGATTTGCCGGTGGAATATCTGGGTTTAATCCCCTATAGTGATACTATTGCGCTTTCTGTAAAAAAACAGGAGCCTTTTTTACTGTATAATCCTAAACATCCTGCAGCGAAAAATTTTTTAAGGATTACAGAATTGCTGACGGGTGAAGAATCTAAAAAAGAGGAGACAGGTTTTCTGCCGTTTATAAATAAGTTGAAGAGAATCTTCAAAACCACATCACTTTGAGGAAAAAGCTGCTTTAGTTCTCTAATGATCATTCTTGATAATTAATACCCCGCTTCTTTATGAAGCGGGGTAACTTTATCCTAATTTGATTAATCTATGTTTCAGCTTTGCTGAAACGAGTTCACTAAAACGACTGAGGCTGGCTTTCATCAAGGATCATAGGAACTTTATACCAGCCGTTTTGTTTCATGATTTGAAAGATCCGATAGTGGTCATTTAGACACTGATCATGAAAATCCATAAAAGTCTGCCGCAGGTTCTGATCTTGTGATTCAAGAACAGCCGTCATATAACACTCTGCCATGTGTTTGACTCCTGTCAGCACATCCCCGGCGAAATCCTTATCTGTGAACTGCTGCATTTGTTGCATTTCATTACCTCCTTTTTCTCTTTATTAATATTAAGAAAGCAGTTGGCTTCCACCGGCTTCCTGTAGGAAAGATGAGAGTCGGGTTGCTCTTTCCTGGCACTGTGTGCTCATCTGGCTAATAACGTTTTTCATCTCGGGATTTTGAATCTGGTTTGCATATGCGCTTAATTTTTTGGAACATAACGATTCACCCTGATATTGATGAAAAAGGGACATAAACTCGGCTTTGCCGATATTTTTAATGTTGGTCCTTGTTGTTTGCAATTATATCCCTCCTTTCTTTATTTATTTCCTTTTTAGCTTTTCCCCTGGATTGGGTTATATGCATTTAAATTTATACAGCGGTGAAAATCCAAACTTAAATAATCCCGTTGAGCTAATTTGAATTCTGCCATAGACAGGGTCTGTGGCTTATAGTATAATATTTCTAATTTACTTAGAACTAGAGATCTGGTTAATCAATAGAAATCCTGGAGGTTATTACGTAATGGTTAAGATATACGATACAACTTTAAGAGATGGTGCGCAAAGAGAAGGAGTTTCCTTTTCTGTTAGTGACAAGCTTCAAATAGTAAAACTGCTGGATACTTTGGGGATAGATTATATTGAAGGCGGATGGCCGGGTTCCAATCCAAAGGATATTGAGTTTTTCAGACGCTTAAAGGATTTTCCCCTCAAGCATTCAAAAGTAACTGCATTCGGCAGCACCAGGCATGCTCATGTTAACGTGGAGACTGATGCCAATGTAAGAGCGCTGCTGGAAGCGAATGTTCCTGTAGTCACTGTTGTTGGGAAAAGTTGGGATTTCCATGTATCCCGTGCCCTTGATACCACGATGGATGAAAATCTTGCCATGATTGCAGATACGATTTCTTATTTAAAAAGCAAAGACCTTGAAGTTATCTTTGATGCAGAGCATTTTTTTGACGGATATTTAAATAACGCGGCCTATGCGCTTCAGACAGTAAAAACTGCTGAACAAAGTGGGGCAGATTCCGTAATCTTGTGTGATACGAACGGAGGGACGATGCCGTCTGATGTGCAGCAGATCATCCTTAAAGTGAAAAAAGAAATTATTGTACCTCTTGGTATCCACGCTCATAACGATTGCGGTATGGCCGTGGCTAATTCCATCATCGCCTTACAAAGCGGGGCATCGCATATCCAGGGAACTATCAATGGATATGGGGAACGATGCGGAAATGCCGATTTATGCTGTATTATACCTAATATACATTTTAAGTTGAAAATTAAAAAATTCTCCTCTGAACAAATAAAAGAAATAACGAGGATTTCTAAAGTAGTTGCGGAACTGGCCAATATGATCCCGCAGGACGGCCAGCCCTATGTGGGCCGGAACGCCTTTACTCATAAAGGCGGCATTCATGTGGATGCAGTAGTTAAGCATGTCAGCACTTATGAGCATACCAGCCCGGAAGAAGTTGGAAACAAGCGCCGTATACTGGTTTCTGAACTATCGGGGAAAAGCAACATACTTTCGAAGGTGAAAGAAAACAATATAGATGTACTTAAAAATAATCCGGAAGCAGTACAGGTTCTTAATGCACTTAAAAAAATGGAACATGAGGGGTACCAGTTTGAGGGGGCTGAAGGATCATTTGAATTATTGATCTGGAAGACTTTAAAAACTTATCGTCCTCTCTTTAAATTGGAAGGTTTTCGCGTTATCCTCGATAAGGAGCGTCGGGGCAGTGATCTTTATGTGGAGGCCACCATTAAATTAAAAGTAGGGGAGCGGTTAGTTCATACCGCTGCTGAAGGAAACGGACCTGTAAATGCTATGGACAATGCCTTACGTAAAGCTCTGGAGGAAATTTACCCGGAGATTAGAAGTATTAAGTTAATAGATTATAAAGTTCGCGTTCTCGATGGCAGGTATGGTACAGGAGCCAAAGTACGGGTTCTCATTATTTCTCAGAACGGAAATAAAAGATGGGGAACAGTGGGTGTTTCCGAAAATATAATCGAGGCAAGCTGGATTGCTCTTGTGGACAGTATTGAATATGGGCTGCTTTGCAAAAGAAGCCCCTCAGTGGATGATTTTAAAAAGGTCATTAATGAAGTGGCCTGGGAAGAAGAAATATTGGGCAAAGAGTTAAATATGGTCACACCTCAGGGGGGAGTTTAATTGTCGGAAGAGACAGGCCTTCTTTATGGATTGGCAACAGGAATCGGCAGTATGCCTCATCTTAATATAAACTCTGCCCTTCAGCTAATCAGAGAAAACCTGCCTTTTGGGCCGCACTGGCCCCAGCTGCCGCAGCGCGGCAAAGCAGAAACTTTTGTAAGGCAGTATTTGAATCCGTTAATAATGCTTGAAATGGTAGAGACAGAAAAGGGGGAAACCCCCTTTTTTTATGACTATAAAGATGACTGGCTGGAAAAAATGGAAAAATTTTACCATCTTTATCTTGAATGCTGTCATAATGCAGACAAGGGGGCAGATATTTCATTTTTTTCGTTTCCCAGGGACACAGCATCGGGGTTTTATAAATTTTTAGATGAACAATGGGGAACGTTATCTGGAAAGCCCATATTTTTAAAAGGGCAGGTTAGCGGCCCTCTTACCGTAGGTCTGCAGGTCAACTCAGGTGATCAGAGCGCAGCCTTTTACAGGGATGATCTGCGAGACATAATTAACAAATCAATTGCACTAAATGCCAGGTTTCAGGTACGCCTTTTAAAACAACATTTTTCTTTACCTGTTGTAATTTTTATAGATGAACCATCGCTGCTTGCTTACGGGCACTCATCGTATCTTTCCCTTTCCCGTGAACAGATCACAGGCAGCATTGAGGAGGTTATTCAGGCTGTTAAGGATGAGGGAGCTCTTTGCGGTGTCCACTGCTGTTCTGGAGTTGATTGGTCAATTTTATTCCAATTACCTTTGGATGTAGTTAGTTTTGATGCATACTCTTATATGGATTCTATGCTGGTTTATCCAAAAGAAATGAATAATTTTCTTGACAGAGGAGGATGCCTTGGATGGGGGCTTGTTCCCACCTCAGATGCTATTGACTATGAAAATGAATTTTCGTTGCAAGAGAGGTTTTGGGTAGGTATCAGGCGTCTTTCCCGTATGGGCGTTAATCATGACCTTTTAGTGAAACAGTTTATACTGACCCCAAGCTGT
This sequence comes from Bacillota bacterium, assembly GCA_030656575.1. Classification (GTDB taxonomy): domain Bacteria; phylum Bacillota; class Dethiobacteria; order DTU022; family UBA8154; genus JAUSPO01. Next base: position 9,588 of record JAUSPO010000009.1, on the reverse strand, counting down.
GGTGTTGGGACTCTTTCGCTTTCCCAGAGTGAAAAAGTTTACCGAACAACCTTTCAGTTACAAAAATTGCTATGGGATGCATCTAATTAACAGGAAGGATGTTTGCATAATTGGACTTAAACAGTTTTTTAGATGAGCTTACACAGAAAGACGGAGTTTCAGGCTATGAAGAAAATACAGCTGACTTTATTGCAGAAGCGTTTTCTCCTTTTGTAGATGATACAAGAACAGATAACCTGGGTAACCTTATTTTTCTGAAGAAAGGAAAAAGTGAACACGGACCCAGGGTTCTTATTTGCGCCCATATGGATGAGATAGGACTTATGATCACAAAGATAGAAGATAAGGGATTTTTAAGATTTACTTCGCTGGGAGGTTTTGACCCCCGAACTCTTCCTGGTCAGGAAGTCAGAATATATGGTAAAAAAATTGTAGAGGGGATCATAGGTTTTAAACCTCCCCACATTTATAATGAAAATGAAAAGGATAAGGGTGTGGAAATGAATGACTTGTTTATAGATACGGGATTTAGCAGGGAAGTTGTGGAAGGATTGATTAGACCCGGTTCCACTGTAGCAATTAAGAGAAGTTTCATCACCCTGATGCACAACTGCAGAGCAGGTAAAGCATTGGATGACCGTGCCGGTGTGGCAGTTTTGCTGCAGTGTGCGAAAGAGCTTGCAAATCTTGCCCATGAAGCCCATGTCTATCTTGTGGCTACAGTACAGGAGGAAGTGGGGACCAGGGGTGCTGTAGTATCTACATATGGCCTTTCGCCAGACCTTGGAATTGCTGTAGACGTTTGCCATGGAGATTTTCCCGGAGCACTGGATCATGAGGTTTCACCTCTTGGGAAAGGGCCGGTTATTACTGCAGGACCAAATATTCATCCACACATGGCAGAAAGGCTGACTACGGTGGCAGAAGAATATTGCCTGCCGTATCAGAAGGATGTCTCTCCCGGGCCGACCGGCACTGATGCCAGGGCCATTCAGATAAGCCTGGGGGGAATACCTACAGGACTTCTTTCTGTCCCCCTTCGCTATATGCATACTTCAGTGGAACTAGTTGATATGCAGGATATCAAAATAGCAGGAAGGCTGCTGGCTTATTTTATCATGAGGTTAGAAAGCGGTTTTGTGGAGGGATTATCATGCTTATAGAGGAGCTTTCCAGGATACCCGGAGTTTCAGGAGACGAAACAAGGGTCAGAAATTTTATTAAAGAGAAACTGTCGGCTTGGGGAATAAAAAACGAGACAGATTCAATGGGAAATTTATATGCTTTTAAAGAGGGCGGGAAGAAAAACGAAGAACAGGGAATTATGCTCGTTGCTCATATGGATGAGGTAGGATTGATGGTTTCATCCATAGAGAAAAGCGGACATTTACGTTTTTATAAGGTTGGTGGAATTTACGAAAACACTCTTGTTGCCAAGCCTGTTAGAATCGGCCCAAGAGATGTATATGGAGTAATAGGTGCCAAGGCTATTCATTTACAAAAAAAAGATGAAAGAAAAAAGGCTCTGGAAGTTGACAAATTATATATCGATATAGGTGCAAAAAACAGGGAAGATGCCGAAAAAGTTGTTAAAATTGGTGATTACGCTACATTTTACAGCGAGGCTGTCGTTTCAGGGGATTTACTAAAGGGAAAAGCCCTTGATGACAGGGCAGGCTGTGCTGCGCTTCTGGAGATACTGCAGAGAGATTACCCTTTTTCTTTTACTGTTGTCTTTAGTGTCCAGGAAGAAGTTGGTTTGAGGGGAGCAAGGGTGGCCGCCTACAGGCTTAATCCAAGGGTAGCTTTAGTATTAGAAACGACCGGTGCTGCAGATCTTCCCGGGGTGAAGGAGCAGGATTATTCTGTATCTCTTGGTTTGGGACCTGCGCTTACGATCAGGGATGGATCTGCTGTCGCACACCCACGAGTTTTAGATCGTTTAATTTCTGTTGCAGAAGAACAGAAGAGGCCATACCAGTTTCGCAGTTTTATGGGGAGTTTTACTGATGCAGGAGTCATCTCACTCTCTCAGAGCGGTGTAGCGACAGGTGTCATTTCCACGCCCTGCAGGTACATCCACTCCCCTGTTTCTTTGCTAAACATGCAGGACTGGAAGCATCTTGTTGAAATAACAGATTCTTTTCTAAGATCAGTTCATGAAAAGGGGTTGGATGTATGAAAGAATTAATTAAAAAGCTGAGTGAATCGTTTGGCCCCGCTGGCTGCGAAAATAACGTACGTTCTCTTATCTCTGATGAGGTAAAAAAATTAAACTTTGAGCATTATGTGGACACCCTTGGCAGCTTGATTGTTAAAGTGGGAAGCAAAGGAAAACAAAGAATTATAATTGCAGCTCATATGGATGAAATAGGTTTAATGGTTACATTTATTGATGAAAACGGGTTTTTAAGGTTCACTAATATTGGAGGTGTTTTGACAAGCACCCTGCCGGGTACGAAAGTGTTATTTCAGAATGGCACTGTAGGTGTTATAGGGCAGGAAAAAATTAAGGAACCTAAGGAACTCGACTTTAGTAAACTATATATTGATATAGGAGCCAGCAACCGGGATGAAGCCCTTGAAAAAGTAAAAATAGGTCATACGGCTGTTTTTATGCCAGCTTTTCATCAGGAGGGGAACCGTATTACCTCAAAATCTCTTGATGATCGTATCGGATGCTTTGTGCTGCTGGAAGTGCTAAAAAGGCTTCCTTCTTCGCTGCCAAATAGGCTGTATTTTGTCTTTACAGTTCAAGAAGAGGTTGGGCTGCGAGGTGCAAAGACAGCATCTTATCGTTTAAAACCGGATTATGGTCTTGCTGTTGATGTCACAAGAGTAGGGGATACCCCCGAACCCGATTTTAAAATGGTTGTTTCATTGGGTAAAGGGCCAGCGGTTAAAATTAAGGATTCCTCGGTTATCTGCCATTCCAGGGTAGTAAATTTGATGATCGAAACAGCAGAAAAGAATCAGATACCCTACCAGCTGGAGGTTCTGGAACAAGGGGGTACGGATGCAGGGTCAATACATCTTTCCAGGGAAGGTGTCCCTTCCGGTGTATTATCTGTTCCCTGCCGGTATATACATACTCCAGCTGAAATGGTGGATTTAGAGGATGTTGAAAACAGTATCTCTCTTTTAGTCGAGTTGTGTAAGACTAGTTGGTAAAAAGATATAAAAAAAAGTATTAACAGTTATTGCGCTTACCTTTGAAAAATGGTAAAATCTTTTTGGGCGGGAACTAGTACCTGTACCATTTAGAAAAGGAAATTTTTATTATTAATCTGAACAACAACAGAATTCTTTTTTTACTGCCTGGAACCATATTAAGGACCGGGACAGGTACATTAAAGATATTGTGCCTTCCTGTCCTTCAGGAAGGCTTTAATTTTTGTAAAGGCAGGTATTGATCTGATGCGTAAAATAGCTATCATTGGTGCTGGCAATGTAGGAAAAGTGCTCGGATATGCTTTAAAAAGCAAAGGTTATGATCTTGTGTCTGCATTTTCCAGAACTGAGAAATCCAGGGAACTGGCTGCTGATCTCTTCGGGTGTCCTGTTTTTCGTGATCCGGAAGAAGCCTCCATTAAAGGGGATATTGTATTTTTGACCACTCCTGACCGTGTTATCGAAGAGGTTTGCCATGCTATTGCCGAGAGAAAGGGTTTCAGAAAAGGCCAGGTTGTATTACATACAAGCGGTGCTCAGAGTTCGGCTATATTATGGCCCGCTCAAAAAGCTGGTGCGAGCGTCTTCTCATTTCACCCCCTGCAGACCTTTCCGGAGCTTGATGTGGGGCTGCGTTCCTTACCGGGAACCTTCTTTACTGTAGAAGGAGATGAAGAAGCCTTTCCGGTAGCCAGCGAATTGGTGGAGGCTATGGGAGGTAAGATGATCTCCATACCTACAGAAATGAAACCACTCTATCATGCGGCGGCGTGTGTAGCATGCAACTATCTTGCATCTTTAATGGATATAGCTTTAAAAATGTATAATTTAACCGGTGTTTCTCCAGGGAAAGCATTTGAATCGTTATCTCCTTTAATTTTTGGCACCCTGTCAAATATTCAGCTTATGGGCCCTGAGAAGGCCTTAACGGGCCCACTGGCCCGTGGAGATATTTCAACTATTAATGCACATATTGATATCTTGCGGGAAAAGGCCCCGGAACTGCTTCCGTTGTACATGCACCTGGGAATATACACAGTAGATCTGGCTGTACGGAAGGGAACTTTGGAAAAAGAACAGGAAGAACAATTAAAAATATTGTTAGGAGGAGAAAAAAAAGTGACTAATCGTTTTAGCACATTGGAATTGAAGGAAATGAAACAGAAAAAAGAAAAAATTACAATGATTACTGCTTATGACTTCCCGACGGCGCAGCTGGTAGACGAGGCCGGAGTTGAGACTATTTTAGTGGGTGATTCTCTTGGAATGGTGGTCCTTGGCTATGAGGACACTCTCTCAGTTTCCCTGGACGAGATGATCCACCATGGAAAAGCAGTTGTAAGGGGAAGTAAAAATGCTTTTGTAATAATTGATATGCCATTTTTAACTTACCAGATAAACAGTGAAGAAGCTTTACGGAACGCAGGCAGAATAATCCAGGAAACAGGGGCCCAGGGTGTAAAAGTTGAAGGTGGAATAGAAATTATTGGAGCGGTAAAGAGTATAACCCAGGCAGGAGTTCCTGTAGTTGGTCATTTGGGTTTAACGCCTCAGTCGGCAGGTCAGCTTGGCGGTTATAAAGTCCAGGGAAAAGATCCAAAGGTGGCAAAAAAGATGATTGAAGATTCCCTGGCTCTGGAGGATGCAGGGGCATTTATGCTCGTTCTTGAATGTGTCCCCTGGCAGTTGGCAAAGGCAATTACAGAGAAACTTTCGATTCCGGTTATCGGAATAGGTGCGGGGAACCATTGTGACGGGCAAGTACTGGTTTATCATGACGTAATGGGTCTTTACACAGGTAAAAGACCTAAGTTTGTGAAGCAATATGCGGCGGCAAGGGATGAAATGGTCAGGGGAGTTAAAGACTATATCTTCGAAGTAAGAGAGGGCAGTTTTCCCGAGGATAAACATATCTTTACAATGTCCGAAGAAGTATTAACAGTAGCTCTTAAAGACTAAATGTCCAAAAAAATATGGGATATGAGAATAAAAATATGTAATGAAAATGCAACTACGGCCACAATTATTGATATTGACCTAGAGACAAGATATAATTATTTTAATGTGGTATTGTGGGGGAGGTAAGTTTTTGCAGATCATACAGGAGCTGACTTTGCTTAAAAAGATAATTAAGGACGTAAAGAAAGACGGTCTTAGTATTGGTTTTGTTCCCACGATGGGTTTTCTTCATGAAGGCCATCTTTCTCTCATGAGGACCGCTAAAGCAGAAAATGATTTTATGGTTATGAGTATTTTTGTTAATCCTCTTCAATTCGGGGTCGGCGAAGATTATGAAGATTATCCCCGTGATCTGGAGAGAGACGAGAAGCTGGCCCGTTCAGTGGGCTGCGATTTAATGTTTTTACCCTCTGCAAAAGAAATGTACCCCGCAGGCTATGCAACTTTTGTCAAGGTGGAGAAATTGACGGAGCGGCTCTGCGGAGCATCCCGTCCGGGGCATTTTATTGGGGTAACTACAGTGGTGGCCAAGCTGTTTAATCTGGTTTCCCCTGACCGGGCGTATTTCGGTCAAAAAGATGCCCAACAGGCTTTTGTGCTCAGAAAAATGGTTCAGGATTTGAATATGGATTTGAACCTGATTATTCTTCCCACTACAAGAGAATCTGACGGTTTGGCTATGAGTTCAAGAAATAAATATTTGACATTTGAACAGAGAAAAAATTCCGTAGTTATCATCGAAAGTCTCAAAATGGCTGAAGAACTTGCAGATCAAGGGGTAAGGAATGTTGAAGAGATCAAAAAAGCCATTTATGAGAAAATCTCGAAGGCTAAAGATGCTCGTATAGATTATCTTGAAATTGTTGATACAGAAAAGCTGCTTCCCCTTACAGAGATTAAAGGGCAATGTTTAATAGCCGCTGCTGTTAAATTCGGGAAAACCAGGTTAATAGACAATATTATTTTGGAGGTGTAAAAAACTTGTGGAGGACAATGTGTAAATCCAAAATTCATCGTGCAACAGTAACGGATGCACAGCTGAATTACGTGGGCAGCATCACAATTGATGAAGAGTTAATGGAAAAAGCGGATATTCTTCCTTACGAAAAGGTTCATGTAGTGAATAATAATAATGGTGCGAGGCTGGAGACCTATGTTATTACCGGAGAACGGGGCAAGGGTGAGATATGCCTTAACGGTGCTGCCGCAAGGCTTGTGCAGCCTAGCGATATCGTTATTATTATCAGTTACTCCCAATATTCCAGTGAAGAGCTTAAAAATTTCAAACCAAAAGTAGTATTTGTTGATGAAAACAACAGAATAACCGAAATCGGTTCTCATGGTTGAGTCATTGGGATAGCATTATGGTAATTTTTGGATTGATTTTGTTTACACCTTAAAATATTTATGTTATAATAGCGCCAATTTAACGAAATCTAATATTTTTTCTATTTTGTTTATATTAGGAAATAAGGCAGTTTTTATATTTAAAATTTTTGCGGAGGTTAAATGATGAAGGATGAGGGCCGAAAAATTTCTTTGGAGAGGGCTAAAGAACTTAAAGATAGTATTTCTGATTATCTTGAATACAGGGATACGGTAGCTACCGGTTTTAAGGAATGGGAAAAGATTAAAGCGAGGCAGGAAAATATTAAAAGAATCCTTGGGGCTTCTCAGGAAGATTGGCAAAATTGGAAGTGGCAGCTGAGGAATCGCATTGATGATCCAGATACTCTAGCAAAAATAATTAATCTAAGCTCAGAAGAGAAAGAGGAAATCTCTTTGGCCGGAAGTAAGTTCCGCTGGGCTGTTGTACCTTATTACCTCAGCCTGATTAACCCGGACGATCCGGGTGATCCGGTTCGTCTACAATCAATTCCAACGGCGAAAGAGTATTTCGATCAATGCGGGGATATGGACCCCATGGACGAGGAATTTTCTTCCCCTGCTCCTGCAATTACCAGGAGATATCCTGACCGTTTGATTATTAACGTTACAAACCAGTGTTCCAGTTACTGCCGCCACTGCCAGCGGAGACGCAACATCGGTGAAGTGGATAAACAAACTCCCCGAAGAGACATAGAAGCAGCCCTCCATTATATTGCCCAAAATGAAGAGATAAGGGATGTACTCCTTACCGGTGGCGATTCTTTAATGCTTCCGGAAGGGACGCTCGATTGGATTTTGACGGAACTTGATAATATTCCTCATGTGGAGATTAAGAGATTGGGCAGCAGGGTTCCTGTTTCTCTGCCGTACAGGGTGACCGATGAACTCTGTAAGATGTTGAGCAGCCATTTACCTTTATATGTGAATACTCATTTTAATCATCCCTTGGAAGTTACCCCTGATGCCAGGGAAGCATGCTTAAAACTTACAAAAAGTGGAATCATACTTGGAAACCAGGCTGTACTTCTAAAAGGGATTAACAACGATCCCCTGTTAATGAAAAAATTAAATCATGAGCTTTTAAAGATCATGGTCCTTCCTTACCTTATTTTTCATGCGAAAAGTGTGAGGGGAACCAGTCATTTCCGGACAAGGGTAGAGGATGGTATTGAAATTATGGAAAAATTGAGGGGGTATACGTCAGGTCTTGCTGTACCTACCTATGTCATAAATGCGCCACACGGCTATGGTAAAACGCCTATGTTCCCTGAATATCTTGTTTCTATGGGGCGCAATAAGCTGCTCATAAGGACGTGGGAGAAAAGGGTTTTGGAGTATGAAAATGACGAAGAAGCATAGAACCTAAGAAGAAAAAACATCGGAAACCATGAGTGTCCAACTCATGGTTTCAGTATGTATTCGTCATGATTTGAGGGAAGGAGAAATTTTAAAAGTGCAGCAGGAGAACAGCCGTACGGCTATTTACAATCACGCTTTGAATTTGATCCCATCTTTGGGTCCAGTCAGGATAAAAAAGCTAATTGAGAACTTTGGTGCTTCTGATCGTGTATGGAAGGCAGCGGTTAATGAGTTTTTAGAAATAGAGGGCTTTAACAGGACTCTGGCAGAGAAAATCGTACGGGAACGTGATCATGTTGATCCGGAAAAATCGTGGAACGACGTAATAAAACTGGGTCAATCTGTACTGACATTGGAAAATGAAAATTACCCATTATTTTTAAGAGAGATTTATGACCCGCCACCTTTGCTTTACTATATGGGAGATATCAATGTCACAAAATCATTTTGCCTTGCAATTGTGGGAAGCAGACGAAATACTCATTATGGAAAGGAAATCGCTTATAAATTTGCTTCTATTTTGTCAGACTATGGAGTAACAATTGTGAGCGGTATGGCAAGAGGTATTGATACTTGGGCACATAAGGGAGTTATTGATACAGGAGGAAAGACTGCTGCAGTTCTGGGATGCAGTTTGGAAATATGTTATCCGCCCGAGAACAAAACAATTCGGGAAAAGATTATTGATAATGGCGTCCTTATCAGCGAATTTCCTCCGGGCAGCAGTCCGCTTCCGCAGAATTTTCCCCGTAGGAATCGTATTATAAGCGGCCTTTCACAGGGAATAATTGTTGTTGAAGCGGGGGAAAAAAGCGGAGCTCTAATTACAGCGGAGTTTGCCCTGGAACACGGTAGAGAGGTATTCGCCATCCCCGGCAGCATATCGAGCCCTTATAGTAAAGGGTGCCACAAATTAATTAAAGAGGGTGCAAAGCTTGTTGAAAAGGTGGAAGACATCTTAGAAGAATTGCAGTTTTCTTTTCAGAGTGATGAAAGCCTTCCATCAAGCGGCAAAGTGGTACATAAAAAAATTGCGAATAATAATACAGGTGTGCAGTTAAAATTTACTCCGGATGAATTTAATCTGTTAGAGGTTGTTCCTTACGAGGCCCTGACTTTGGAAGAAATTGCACTGCATAGTAAAATGCCCCTTTCTCAAGTCAATGCACTCCTTCTGGAATTAGAACTAAAAGGAGTAATTAAACAGCTGCCAGGGAAATATTTTATTAGGAATTAAGTGTGGAGGTGTTTATATGTACCTGGTTATTGTGGAATCTCCGGCTAAAGCCAGAACAATAGGCAAATTTTTGGGAAAAAAATATCAGGTAAAGGCTTCTATTGGTCATCTGGTAGATTTGCCAAAGAGCCAACTGGGTATAGATGTGGAAGATAATTTTGAACCAAAATATATTACGATCCGGGGAAAAGGAAAAATTTTAAAAGAATTAAAGGAAGCGGGGAAGAAGGCATCACAGGTCTTCCTGGCAACTGACCCTGATCGGGAAGGTGAAGCAATCAGTTGGCATTTAAGTAATTCCCTGGGTATTAATGATGAAAGACTCTGCAGGGTGGAGTTTCATGAAATTACAAAAACAGCTATTAAGAATGCTTTTTCACATCCACGCCACCTTGACCTAAATAAAATCGAAGCCCAGCAGGCAAGAAGAATTTTGGACAGATTGGTTGGATATATGATCAGCCCTTTGCTCT
>JAUSPO010000006.1 GCA_030656575.1 Bacillota bacterium | reverse complement strand
CTGTCAACGCTTCACGTGCAGTCTCGCGACCACCCGCGCATGACTCGGGGCCGTGATGGTTCAGCTATTCCTTTCACGTGGGGCTCTTTCATCCCCTTCTCTATGCCGGTTTATCCCGGCGCACGAACCGTCCCCGTGTCTGTGCCCGTGTCTGGAGAAAGAAAAAACTGCAGCAGGGCTGCAGGTAGGGATTATCTTCTTTTTTTAGATATTTCTCAGTTTGAATCTCTGGATTTTGCCGGTGGAAGTGCGCGGCAGCTCTTTCACAAAATGAACCTGGCGCGGGTACTTGTAATGTGCAAGCCTACTGCGGACAAATTCCTGCAGATCACGTTCCAGCTGGGGGGAAGGGTTATACTCTTCCCGGAGAACAGCATAAGCCACCGGTTTCTCCAGGTTGTCTTTGTCCGGCGCTCCCACAACCGCACATTCCAGTACAGCTGGATGCTCCAGGAGTACTGCCTCAACCTCCAATGGAGAAAGCCAGATCCCTCCGGCCTTGATCAGGTCATCTTTCCGGCCTTTGAACCAGTAAAACCCTTCTTCATCCTCATAAAATTTGTCACTGGTATCAAACCATTCCCCATGGATGCTCTCTTTCGACTTCTCGTGTTTATTCCAGTAATATGGGGTTATCCCGTCATTCTTAATCCAGAGAGTGCCAGTTTCTCCCTGGTCTACTTCGCTGCCATGATCATCCAGAAGCCTGCCTTCAAAACCGGAAAGAAGGATCCCAATGCTCCCGGGCTTCATCCTGGCAGGCGTGGTAGATATATAGGCAGAGCCAACATCTGTGGATCCCAGTTGATTTTGAATTTCTATACCAAATATTTCTTTCCAGCGGTCAAAAGTCGCCTTCGGTAAAGCCTCACCAGATGACATACATATTCTTAACGAAGAAAGGTCATATTCTGTATCAGTTTTTTCCAGATGTTTGAGCATGCCTCCATAAGAGGTGGGAACACCATAAAACACAGAAGGTTTATTCTTTGTAATAATTTCAAATAGCTTCTCCGGCGTGGGCATCTCCGGTTCCAGGACTACCGCTGCTCCACAGAAAAAAGGGACTACAAGAGAGTTATTATTACCGTAGGAAAAGTACATTTTAGACAATGAATAAATTATATCTTCCTCTGTCAGGGAAAGTGCCTCCTTGTAAGGAGGAACAAGATAGAGCAGATCATGGTGGAGGTGTACAACTCCCTTTGGAGTACCTGTTGTCCCGGAACTGTAAAGCCAGAAGGCCACATCATCCTTTGAGGTCGAAGCAATTTTAAGAGAGGTAGAAGCTTTTTCCATCAATGCTTCAAAACTTATTTGTCCATCTTCCGCAGGACCTAAAACAATAAAGTGCCGCAGGTATTTAAGTTCCTGCTGAACGTCGTTAAATTTCGGAGCTAACTCCGAATTGGTGATCAATACTTTTGAGCGGCTGTCATTCAAATAATACCTTAAGTCCTGCGCTAACGCCATTGTACTGACAGGTACAGGAACTGCTCCTATTCTCATTGCGCCAAAGTAACTAAAAATAAATTCCGGGCAATCAGGCAAACAGATCATGACACGGTTTTCCTGTTCCACTCCCAGTTCCAGTAATGCATTGCCAACACGGTTTGCTGCCTCCGCGATTTCTCGGTACGTGATTTTTTTATCCTTATAAAATATGGCGACCTTTTCGCCCCGTCCTTCATCCAAATGTCGATCCAGTAAGTACGCACCCATATTAAATTCATCGGGAATATTTGAAATTGAGATCATTTTTTATTTCCTTTCCTGATTAATGAGAGGCTATTAGCAATTTTTTTAATTATAGCAGTAATGAAAATAATTCACAACCTATATGGTAAAAAATCTTCCACAGGGAAGATCTATACTTTTTTAAATATTTTACTGCAGAATTAGGCGAGGCTGTATGTATTTTGTTCTGTCCATCGCACAGTAAATAACAGATTATCAGTACCAAATTATGGTGTTTGTTGTATAATAAGATCAGGAAGTAACATAACAGCATTTAACATCCGGGGGCTTTGTCAGTTAAGTTCTCTGGCTAATTGCAGCAAAAAAAATTGTCAGAAGATAGTTGACGATGACTTTAAAGTTAGAGATAGATGCTTTCAGAAAAAAGTGGTATACAATTGATGCTCAAACTGTGCTGGACAATCTGGAAACTTCAGAAGATGGTTTATCTGCAGAGGAAGCTGCTGTCCGTCTGAAGAAATTCGGCTATAACAAGCTCCCGGAGCAAAAGAAGCCAGGCTTTCTAAGGCGCTTTTTCATCTATTTCCATAATGTCCTTATTTACATCCTCATAGTTGCGGCCATCATAACAGCACTAATGGATCACTGGATTGACACTTGGGTCATCCTTTCCGTGGTGTTCATCAATGCGCTGATCGGCTATATTCAAGAGAATAAAGCCGAAAAGGCTCTGGAGAGTATCAGGCATATGCTATCGCTGCATGCTGCCGTTTTCCGGGACGGCAAACGAAAAGATTTGGAGGCGGAGAATCTTGTCCCCGGAGATATTGTTTTCCTCTCGTCCGGGGACAAAATTCCAGCAGATGTGCGCATCCTGCAGGCAAATAGTTTTAAAGTGGAAGAAGCGGCTCTCACCGGCGAATCAGAAGCAGTTACAAAAAACCCCGCTCCGGTCAGCGAAGATGCCACCCTCGGTGATCGCAGGTGTATGGCCTATTCCGGAACAACCGTCAGATATGGCAATGCCACCGGTGTCGTAGTTGCCACAGGTTCATCCACAGAGCTGGGCAAGATTAATACCATGATTGCGGAAACAGAAGAGATGACTACGCCGCTAATCCGCAAAATCAACAGCTTTGGCAAATGGCTCTCAGCAGTAATCGTCGTTTTGGCGGCAGTTTTTTTTGCCTTTGGGTATTTTGCCAGGGACTATGACCTAAATGAGCTTTTCCTTGCGGTTATCGGTCTGACTGTGGCAGCGATTCCGGAAGGCCTGCCGGCCATCCTCACCATAACTCTGGCCATTGGCGTCCAGCGCATGGCCAGAAGAAATGCCATCATCAGAAAGCTGCCCTCAGTGGAAACGCTCGGGTCTGTCACAGTTATCTGCTCTGATAAGACAGGGACACTTACCCGCAATGAAATGACGGCCAGGTTACTTTTCACCTCGTCAGGCCAGTACAAGGTCGATGGTGTGGGCTATGCCCCCGAAGGCAAGATCATAAAAGAGGGTGCAGAAGTTGATCTAAAAAGCGATCCTTTACTCTCCAGGTTTATGCAGGCAGTTTCTCTCTGCAATAATGCAGAGGTTAGCAAAGATGACGAAGGAATTTGGGAGATGAAGGGGGCCCCTACAGAAGGAGCCTTGAAAACCCTGGCCTATAAAGCAGGCCTGCCCGATGACCAGGCAAAACGTCTGCATACAATTCCTTTTGATTCGGAATACAAATATATGGCCACGCTCAACCAGGTCGGTGATGAGCATCTTATTTTAATCAATGGTGCCCCTGACAGGCTGCTGGATATATGTGAAAAGCAGCTGACAGATCAGGGTGAAAAGGCTCTTGAGCGGGACTATTGGGAAAAACAAATCGAAGTAGGAGGCAGGCGGGGGCTGATGTTGGGCTCGGCCTTTCGGCAAGTGGAGCCGTCACTTCAGGAAATAGACCATGATGATCTGCGCAAAGGCCTGATCTTCCTTGGACTTGTAGGTATTATAGATCCGCCCAGACCAGAGGCTATTGCTGCGATCAGCGAATGTAAAGAGGCCGGTATCAAGGTGAAAATGATTACCGGGGATCATGCAGTTACAGCCATGACCATAGGAAATGAGATGGGCATCGGCGACGGGGAAAAAGCCATTACCGGAGCAGAACTTGAAAAGATGGACGATATCAAGATGAGGGAAGTAGTGCAGGAATATGATATTTTTGCCCGCACCAGCCCCGAACATAAACTCCGCCTGGTGAGGGCCCTGCAGTATAATGGAGCCATATGCGCCATGACTGGTGATGGCGTTAATGATGCCCCGGCCCTTAAGCAGGCCGATATCGGTATTGCCATGGGTATAAAAGGAACGGAAGTAACAAAGGACGCCGCTTCCATGGTTCTGGCTGATGATAATTTTGCTTCCATTGTCAATGCAGTTGAAGAAGGCCGCACCATCTATGATAACCATGGGAACGATAGTTGCCGGTTTCTGTTACGGAGCTTGTTTATCAGTATTTCCGGCCACAACGGCAAACCTGTTTGGAGTTAAGAATTTAGGAATCAATTATGGCCTGGTTTTTGCAGCGTGGGGTGCAGGTGGTGTTTTCGGCGGGCTCATCGGTGGTCAGGTGCGTGACCTGACCGGAACATATCTGTCTGCCTATCTCATCGCTGCGGTTCTTTGCCTGGCTGGCGCAGCTCTGGCTTTCCTGATTAAACCTCTGCCTAGTACGGCGGCGCTGCCCCAGGAACAGATTAAAAGAAGATATGGAGAGAAAAAGGGAGTATTAAAAAGGGAGTATTAAAAAGGGCAGCATCATAATTATTCGTCGTGCCAGTAATGCCAGAATATATCTTCGGTCTCGTTAAGGACTTCTTTAATGCGATGGTAATCCATTTCCGAGAGGTTATATTCTTTCTTTGCATCGTGATGATCTAATACTTCTTTAACCGGAAGAATCTTATATTTCCACCTGCCATTCTCCAGGTATCTGTTTACCCAGGTAGGAATAATTTCATGAAGGGATACCTGGAGAGTACCTAAAGCTGGATTCTTTAAAATATTAATAAAGGCAATAACGCCTGAATCAGTATATTGCCACCTCTGGTTGGAGATAAAATTACCCAGGGAGTATAAAACGAGGCCCTCAGCTGTTTCAGTCTTAATAATTTCAGCCGGCTGTATAACATGAGGATGGCTCCCTATGATCACATTCACCCCCATATCTATAAGCCTTTCGGCCATCTCTCGTTGCGAGCCGGAGGGTAGGCGCTCATATTCATTTCCCCAATGCATGTTTATGATCACAAGATCGACACCATCCACATTTTTAGCCCTTTCCACGTCCGCCCTTATCAAATCCTCATCTATGAGGGAGACAAGGTAATCTCTGCCGGACGGTATGGGGAGCCCATTTGTCCCATATGTATAAGCATAAAAAGCGATTTTAATATCATTCCGGGAAAGAATAAAACCCCGTTCCCTTTCTTCCGGGCTGCGCGCTGTCCCTACATGATTCAATCCTGCTTCTTCAATATGTTCAATCGTGTTTAAGACCCCATCTAGACCCCTGTCGAGAGAGTGGTTGTTTGCCGTGGCCAATAAATCAAAACCACTTTGTTTCAAAGCGCTGGCCAGTTCAGGAGGCGAATTAAAAAGAGGATAGCCGCTAAAGACGTATGCTTCTCCCGCCAGAGTGGTTTCTAAATTTGCTATGGCAAAGTCAGCCTCCTGTATATAGGAAGCAACATAAGAATAGTTACTGAGAAAGTCATAAGTATTGTCTTCTTTAACATAGGCGCTGGAAACCTGCGGGCTGTGAATCATGATATCTCCCACGGCGGCGAGCATAATACTCCTGTCGTATTGTCCGCTGAGAATTGCGTAGTTAAAAACTGCTTGTTCTTCCAGCAGTGAAATGTCATTTTCATAGAGCTTAAAATGGTAGTAACTAATTTCTTCCCCTGGCACTTCTTCGCCGGTACTGTTTATAGTAACAAGAAAGACAAAAGATCCAATTAGAAAAAAGAATGAAAAGTATATAAAGAGTATTTTTTTCACCATTATAGCTCCCTTATCTTGGTTTCTCGGACCGTAGTTATATTTTACCATAATTATTCTGTTTTACCAGCGAATATGCCGGGGAAAGCGATTGCTTTCAGCATACCTTTGTATCAGGGTAACTACTCAGATAAAAGATAAGTGAAGCATGGGGACGGTTCGAGCGTCACCGTAGCGTAGCGAAGACTTGGGGACATTCATAGGGGACATTCCCCGCAGGGGTAGTGTCCCCATACCACTTGAAAAATGGGGTGTGTCGCCTTACCATAGCTAGTGGGAAGACGATGGAACCGTCCCCATGCTTTGCGTCCCGAGCGATTAAGTAACCTATTGGCTGAGTAGTTACGTATCAGGTATAATAAAAAAGAGGTATTGTTCGTAGTTGGTTTCCCTTTATTTGGCATTTTCCCGGCAGCCAGCAGATATTTCATTCTCTTTGGGGGGTTGGATGATGAACAGGATAAGACTGGGTCGTACCAATTTAATGGTAAGCCGGAGCGGATTTGGAGCAATTCCTATACAGAGAATTGGCTTTGAGGAAGCCAGGGAAATGTTATGGACGGCCTATGAAAGCGGTATTAATTTTTATGATACTGCCAGAGTGTACACTGATAGCGAAGAGAAGATAGGATACGCTTTTTCTTCAGTACGGAAAGAGGTAATCCTGGCTACAAAAGTCATGGCCAGCGATAGGAAAGAACTTCTCAGGATACTGGAAACAAGCCTGGCAAAGCTAAAAACCGACTATGTTGATCTTCTCCAGATCCATAATCCGGATAAGCTTCCTGACCCCAGTGACCCTGAAAGCTTCTATAGGGGATTAATGGAGGCGAAGGCAAAAGGGCTGACGAGATTCATAGGGTTGACCAATCACAAGCTGAATCTTGCCCTGAAAGCGGCGGAATCTAAACTTTATGATACGATTCAATTTCCCCTGAGCTACCTTTCGACAAGTCAAGAACTGGAATTGACCAAGGTATGCCGGGATAATGACATCGGACTAATCGCCATGAAGGCTTTAAGCGGTGGGTTAATAACTGATGTTGTCCCTGCTTTTGCTTTTTTACGCCAGTATGATAATATTGTGCCCATCTGGGGAATCGAAGAAAAATGGCAGTTGGAGCAATTTATTGCCCTGGAGAAGGAACCCCCTGTACTGGATTCGGAGATGTTGAAAACCATTGAAAAAGACAGGGCGGAACGCTCCGGTTCTTTCTGCCGGGGGTGTGGTTACTGCATGCCATGCCCGGAAGGCATACCAATTCCTTTTGCAGCCCGTATGAAACTTATTCTATTGAGATTTCCTCCTCAGGTCTTCCTCAATGAAGAGTGGAAGGAGAAAATGGAACTGATATACAATTGCCAGGAATGTGGGCAATGTAAGGAAAACTGCCCATATGAACTGGATACACCCAATCTTTTAAAAAATATGCTGCAGGATTATCTTGTAGTTTATAATAACAGAAATGTGTATTGAGAATGAGGTTTGGACTTGGTTGGAAAGTATATATTTATGGGAGCCTGCAAATAGAGTATGTCATGTTCATTAATCCTGGTAGATGAAAGCTGAGGGAATTTTTTTTGTGCAGTGATTTTGCTTTTTAATACGTCTAATATATGTAGTGGAAAGGGGGCGCCGATCATCCAGGATAAGCAGTTGATTTCCACAGTGTTAAAAGGCGATAAAAAAGCCTTTCAACCTCTGGTAACTAAATACAACAGCCTAGTTTACTCCACGGCCCTGCGAATTGTCGGCAACCCTGACACGGCGGAAGACATTTCACAGGAAGCGTTCTTGCAGGCTTTCCGCTCCCTGGATAAATTTCGCTTTCAGTCCTCTTTTTCCACCTGGCTTGTGCGGATAGCAGTAAACAAAGCCCTGGACTATTGCCGGCAGGCGGAAAGTCATGCCCCTTTCCGTGATGAACAGGGAGTTTGCTGCAGCGAGGATCTGCCAGGGGGGACGCATAATCCTGAAGAATCTGTAGTTAAGCTTGAAGAACAGGCAGAGCT